>JBDUUL010000019.1 GCA_039938515.1 Nitrososphaera sp.
CGTAGCGATTGCCGAAGGCCTGAAAGGCACTTCAATTTTATCTACAAACTTGCCTGTCGACCCATCTATAACGGAAATGATGTTTGGTTTGCAAGTGCAGGCATAGGAAAAGTAGATCTTATTTGTAGCAGAGTTTACGGCCAAGTAAGTAGGAGGGGAGTTTGCAGTCAGTGTTGAATTGGTATCAGTCCAAGTGATTGTTTGCTTGATCTTTTTAGTTTCATCGTCAATGGCAAGAATTGAGAATTGTTGAAAGTTTGCTACATACACGGTGTTCGTAACTGTATTAACAGCAATGCTCTTAGAAATTACCCCGGTCGTTACGGGCTGAGGCAGCATTTCTGCGAGAGCGGGCCCGGGGACAAAATAAAACATTGACAGAATTGTCGCAATCAAAGCCATTATCGAAATGGATTTTTGTTGACTCACGCCAAATCTCGTCTTTTGTTAAAAAATAGGCCAGGGCATTAAAAAATTCACCTTCATAATTGAATTATTTAACAAAGCTGGAGCGCCTCTGCTAGATTCTATCGCGACAGTAGTGAACAGGACAGTTTATGTATTTTATATACTACGGGCAGCTAACTAGGTTAATTCATGCAACTTGTGCAGCTGTCAGACATTCACATAGGCGGGCTGTTTATTCAGGAGATTTTTGACAAGGTCGTTAACGAAGTTAACGAGCTCAAGCCCGACGCGATTATCATCACAGGGGACTTGACCGACGATGGGCTTCTTGTGCAATTTGAAAAGGCCAGACAAGAGATAAAGCGCTTCAGCTGTCCGAACATAATCGTCCTTGCGGGCAACCACGACTACCGGCATACCGGCTATTTGCTATTCAAAAAATTCTTTCCCTCAAAGCAGATTTATGAATTCCCCGATGCTGCGATAGTCACTCTTGGCACTGCAAGGCCAGATAGAGATGAAGGCGAAGTCGGTTATAGGCAAAACCAGTGGATGGAAAAGACTCTTGCAAAGTTTCATGACAAAGTCAAGATCGTCGCGATGCACCATCATCTTATCGGAATACCGGACACCGGCACCGACAAGATTATCATCCTAGACGCCGGCGATGCGCTTCGCACCTGCCTCCAGTCGAGAGTGAACCTGGTCCTTTGCGGACACAAGCACCGCCCTTGGGTCTGGAAGCTAGGCTCTCTAGAAATTGCCTACGCCGGTACTACATCCTCGCTGCGGTTCCGGGGTTTTTTTGAGAACTGCTATAACATAATCAACATCGAGAAAGGGAAAGCCCCGCGTGTGGATTTGAAAATAGTCGGCAAGAAGGGTTTTCCCCTTTCCGAACTAGTCGAGATGTACAAACCCTTCCTCGAACAATGACTTTCGGAGGAAATCTTCCGTGAACGCCCGCAATGCGTGGGATGCCCAAGCTTACGAGCATGTTTCCAAAGTGCAACAGGGGTGGGGCATCAGGCTTCTCAGGTCAAGAAAGTGGGGCGGAAGCGAAACGGTCATGGATGCCGGCTGCGGTCCTGGCACTTTAACGAAAGTTTTGGCAGGCGTGGTTGCACGCGGAAAGGTCTATGCCGTGGATAAGGATGCAGGGATGGCTGGAAGGGCCAAAACAAACCTCAGGGGGATTGGCAACGTCGAAGTGATTTGCGCGGATATGTCCAGGACTGGGCTGCCAGGTGCCGTGGATGTCGTATTTTCAAACGCGGCCATCCACTGGGTCATGGACCATAGCACGCTGTTTGCCCACTTCAAAGAGCTCCTAGCGGAAGGAGGCGAACTCTTGCTCCAGTTCGGAGGCGAAGGCAACCTAGAACATGAATTGCAAATTGCAGATCGGGTAATGGAAAATGAGCATTTTGCACCGCATTTCTCCGACTGGAAGGCACCGTGGAATTTTTCTACTCGGCAGGAAACGTCTGACCTGCTCGGCCGTCTCGGATTCCGGGATATAGTTTCAGAGATCTCATTCGAGTCTCCTGTATTCTCGACAAAGCGCGAATTTGAAGATTTTTTGCGGACTGTGATTCTGCGCCCATATCTCCAAGGCCTGCAGCCTGACGATAAAGACCGATTTGTACAAGAGTTTCTAGCCCTGTACGCAAAAGACCGCGCTAAAATGACTCTTGATTACGTCCGGCTGACAGTAACTGCCAAAAAATAATAGTCCGGACGAACCTTCCGTGGTTGGCAGCAGTGAAGACTCAGAGTTAATACTGATCGATGAAGTGAAGGCATTTGACTGAGCTGCCTTATTTTTCGGCATTGACTCATATTCGAGTGTAGGCCTATCCGGTTCAGAATGGGATCGAGGAGTCTATTGCTAGGCACTGATGCTAATCACTGATGCTCATTCTCATGTAGCGACATTTTATTGATGATTATATGGTATTGTTTGCGTTTCTTGCATCATTGTTCATGATATACTATAGTTTCTATCAGCATCTTTTCTAATTCTAGAATGTCATGTTAATATACCACTATTGCAAGATGTTATTCATGGCTCAGATGCCAGCACTGATACCAAAAGAAGTCGAAATTCAGAGACTGAAGAAGATCTACATCATGGTCATCATGCTGGGTTCTATTGCAGCCTCAGTAGAAGTCGACAACTTTGTCGACGGCTCACTGCACCAGACCGCAATCAGAGACAGTGCCTTTACGCCGGCACACTGGTGGCTCTACAGCCACTTCGTAGCTCTCCCGCTTGGATGGGGCTTTGTCGCTATGTACGACAGAAGAGTACCAATCCTGAGGGGTCCAGGCAACTCGATGAACACTGGTCTAAAGATCACGATCATCGGTTACTTGGCAACAATGTTCACAATCGGCGTTAACGAGCTCTGGCACTTCTGGTTCGTCGAAGAAATCTTCTCAGTTCCGAACCACTGGATGTTCAACATGGGTGTAGTCGTTGCATTCATGGGCGCTCTGGCATACGTAGTCAGAGTATACGCCAGACTGGTCGAACTGGGTGCAGAAACACCAGCAAAGAACCCATACGTCGCAGAAATGTACAAGCTCGCACTCGAAGGCAAGCTGTACAGCAGATCCATACCTTAGAATTTCGACACATCCTGGAGAAATCCAGGCCTTTTTCCTTTTTATCTTACAAACTCAGCCTTCTTGCGCTAGCCATTAAGCGTAAACGAGTTCTCGATGAGGTTTTCACCCATCAATTAAAGAGCGTATCGAAAGGCAATTGGACAGCTGTCCGACTCTGCATTACCACCATGTATTGATGTAAGGGGAAGCGCAGCTGGCTACCTTCCACAAACCGCATGCTAGCCGCAAGTTTCTCGAGATCTTGGTGACTTATTCTCTTCTCAGAGCAACTATTGGCGGCAGTCTTGATGCTTTCCAGGCAGGATAAATTCCTGCGAATATGGCGAGTCCTACTGAAAGCCCCCATACTTGTGCGAGGTCCGCCGGCCGAAAAACCGGTACAAGGCCCGCCGTTGCGTCCGAGCCTCTCGATGCAAAGCCTGTTACGAGAGCGTATCCTCCGCCTATTCCGGTCAGGAGGCCCAGAGTTGCACCTATAACGCCAATTATCAGAGCCTCCACGAGAAACAGGACAAGGATGAAGCTGTTCTGCGCGCCGATTGCCTTCATCGTTCCGATCTCCCGGATTCGCTCGGTGACTGAAGTGTACAGCGTCGTGATAATGCCTACGCCTCCAACCAAAAGCGCCACAAGGGCAATGCTGAGAATAAACGAGGTAAACCCGGTGGTAAACTGCTGTATGGTTTCAAGAATCGCCTTCGGGGTCGTGATCCCGATGTCATTCCCGTAAAGCCTCCTTATCTCGTCCTGAACGACGTCAACAAACTCGCCGGACTTGGCAGCCACCAAAAGCGCGTCGAACTTGCTGTTCTTGTTCAGCAAATCGTTTCCTGCAAGCCGGTTAAACACAACTGCCGAGTCCACGGTCGGGTTCCCGGTCGGCTTGATTATGCCGGTTACGACAAAACTCTTGGTGTGAGTGACCTCTTTCCCGGTCTTGTCGTCAACGTAGGTATATTGAGCAAGGATGGTCTGCCCCACCGTGGCAAAGGGCGTCTTGTCGCCGGGCGGGTTTGCAATCTTGTCGGAAAGAATGATGGCCGACGGGTCGTTCTGCCGGACAGACGAGCCGTCAACAAACTTGATAGTGGGCGCTATGACGTACAGCTTTTGCGGGTCTATCGAGAACACCGTTGTCTGGATGGTCTTGCCCTGCGACTTTAGTGCGACCTGCCCCTGATAGGAAGGGATGACGTCGCTTACAAAGGGAAGCGACCTTATCCTCGATACGACGACCTCGTTCAGGGTTATCTTGGGGGCCGGAGGAGGGCCGCTACCGCCGAACGGGTTTGAGTTGCTGGCCTGCGCGCTTGTCACAAAGAGCACGTTTGGGGCCAGCTTGTTGAACTGGTTGTTGATAAAGTCGCCAAAGCCTGCCCCAAGGCCGTTCAGGGCGACCATGAGGCTACTCCCGACCACTACCATCAGGACTGTGAGCGCCGACCTGACCTTGCGCTCGCGGAGGGCGTCAAATGCGAGCGAAAATATCTGCGCGATATTCATTTGCGATCTTCAGTTCTTTTTTCGGGCCGGTGGCTGTCAAGGACGGACTCTATATTGCCTTCCTTTCTTGACTCAAACCGCTTCTTCAGTGCGCTGCGCTTGCGCCTTCTCGCAATTACAATGCCTGCGATTATAGCGACTATTACTATTGCAATGATTGCTATCATTGGTGCAGACTGGCCAATCGGGCCGGCCGAACCCTGCGATGATTGCGTGCTGTTTGTCTCTGCGACGAAATTGGCGCTCTGCGTTGTCTCGAACGTATGGCTCTGCCTGAGACTGTCTTTGTATGTGACTTTGAGGGAGACAGGATAGTTTGTCCCAGACGTCGCCCCTTTGCTTACCTGAATTGGAATGCTAAACGGAAGTGGCGAATTCTGATCCAAGTCGCCCAAATACTGCTGCGGGGGGAGGGACGTTACGAGCCCTTCTGCGTTTGTGAGCTCGATGGTCGTAAATAGCGCCTGCGTGTTTCCTTCGTTTAACAAATTGCCAATGACGTTTGGAATGCCTCCGATGTAACTGACGCCGACGTCGTACGCGGTGACGTTTATCTGGCCGTCCACATACGATCCAACGCTTACAGACTCTGTCCTGGACTGACCGCCGGATAGGTACTTGACGCTCAGGTTAAAGGTCACGGGACTTCCGATCATTGTAGTCGGCGCAAATACCTGCGTGGCAAATTCCTGGCTCGCACCAGCATCAAGAGTGGTGATTGACCACTTGGAATCTTTGAGAATCTTGAGCGTGTCGGAAGGCGATGCCAATGTGACCAGCAGGTCTGACAGCGGCCTGTCGGAGTTGTTTGTCACCTTGAACTTGTAGTCATATATCTGCCCTGCAGTAATGACATTGGAGCTGTTGCTGCCAGTCTCTGGAGTGATTGTTACTTCCGACTGGACGGCCTTTGGCAGCACGATAAGTCCGAAGGTAAGTGTCTGAAGCTGCTTGATGCCGTATGCGTCCCGGTACGACACTTGGAGCGAACCTACCTGCAACGTGTCAGCTGCATTGTTGCTTGCGTAGATTAGTGGCTTTATTTGTACTGACGAGCCTACTGGGATGGTCCCGATGTTAAAAGTTGAGACGCCTACACCCGCAACCATCGAACTAAGGTTGCTGGGGCCGCCTGCTCCCAGCGTAGCTATAACAGCCGAAGCGTTCGTGCTTCCGATGTTAGAAAGATTGATGGTGACCGGACTTGACGTCCCGGGCGACAGCTGGTCGCTTGAACTGGCTGACAGAACTATCTTTCCCGTAACCCTGAACGGCACGTCAATATTTGCATGCCGTGGGCTACCCGTCTCAACTACGCGCGAATAGTCGATGCCAAGTGAACCGGTGTACGCGCCCACCTTGGCGCTGTCTGTGACATCTACCTGGAAGAAAAGCGTAAAAGAATCCCCTGCCTTGACAATGCCACTCTGGCTTGCGTATGCGGTCGCCTGGTTTGTTCCGCTTGCCTTAAAACCAGGAGGGAGCGAGAGCGCCCCGGAAATCGATGTAATGTCAGAGAGGCCTCTGTTAGTTACAATGACTGCGAGTATCGAAGGTCCCTCGCCAGGACCGACCTCGACCTTGTCGAGACTGGTGCCAACAGGCGGAGCAGTTGTCCTGTCAGTCCAAAAAGCGTCGACAAAGACCGGGCCGCTTATCGGATTGTAGACCTGGCCCTGAACGCCGCTTTCCTGCGCGAACGATAGAGCAGGCGAGGATACCAGAATCGCAAATGAAAGCGCCGCCAATACCGATACGGTTAACCTTCTGTTCAATTTTTGTAGGCCACCTCTTTTTCGACAACGCCATCTCGTATAAAAATTGCCCTGTCGGTGCGCTCGGCAAGCTCTGGGTTGTGAGTAACCATTACGATTGTCCTTCGGAACTTGCTTGAGAGCATTCGCATAAGGTCAAACACCTCCCAGCCAGTTTTTGTATCCAGATTCCCTGTAGGCTCGTCTGCAAGAATTATCGCTGGGTCATTCATCAGCGACCTGGCAATCGCGACCCGCTGCTGCTGTCCACCGCTGAGGTTTGAGGGCTTGAAGCCGGCCTTGTTGCCTATCCCGAGAATCTCAAGGAGCTTGGCAGACCTCAGAGACCTCTGCGCGCCGGGCATGTCTGCAAGAATTCCGGGGAGCTCCACGTTCTTCTGGACCGTGGTCCTGTTTATCAAATTGTAGGATTGAAAAATAAAGCCGATGAGATGGTTGCGCATGGTCGCAATCTCACTGTCTGCCAGTTCAAAGATGTCGACGCCGCTGATAAAGACCTTGCCGGTGGTAGGCCGGTCAAGGGCCCCGATGATATTGAGCAGAGTGGACTTGCCGCTGCCAGACGGACCGACTATGGAGACGAACTCGCCCCTGTTTATTTCGATGTTGATCGAGTCCAGTGCAGTTACAACGCCGGCGGAGGACTGGAAGACCTTTGATATCCCGTCCACTTTCAGTACGGGACCCTCGGCTGCTGCATCCTCAAACACTTCCGAAGTGGATGAAACCTCATGACGGGACAATTATCGCTTCTATCGAGCCGTTTGAGCCTAATAAGTATAACTGACTTGCCGGTCAGTTTTAGATTATCTTTGAACCGGGTTCCTGCAGTTAGAATACTTGCGGGTAAAAATTAAATACGAATTGCATACTCTGCTTGCCAGCGTGCCAGTTGATCCGGTATGTGGTATTGAAATGGCTCAGGAACTGGCTGTGGCGCACGATCATAAGGGCAAGACCTACTATTTTTGCTGCGAGGGCTGCAAGCGGATTTTCGTAAAAAAACCGGGCAAGTACTCCCGCTAGGCTACCGTGGGTCGACGGGAAAGGCGCCGCAAGTTCTGCAGAATTTCCCCGCAGTTCTGAACAGCGCCCGACATTCCGGGCAGCGGCCTGCGGAATGATCCATTTCGGAAGAATATGAGTCTGGGGGGTCGAAATACTTGAGATAGCTTTGGTAGTAGAACATGTGTTCCTTTGACCTTAGTTTCACTTTTTGCGCTGCGGCGGCTTTGGCTCCTCTTGCAAAGTCATCGTCGCTGATGCCAGATTCCAGAATTGTCTTGATTTCACTCATCCCTGATCCTTCTTCCTGAGCCATCTTGCGCCTCCACGCTAGCTCTGGTCCTATCACCTCTTCAAAGCACCTCCGCAACAAGAACTTGCCCATAGAGACGCCGTCATGCGTCCCAACTTTTTCAGAGACATCAAGTGACTTGGAAAATTCCACGAACTCGCTGTCAAGATACGGGGTTGAAATTCTGACTCCTTCCGCATGCCCGAGTGCCAGGGATGAAAAGTGCATTACGGACCATAGCCTTTCAAGTTCTTTCTGCAGCCGGGGCAGGTCCGAATGATAGCGGGTTAGAAAGTTGTAGCCTGCAAACAGTTCGTCTGCCCCGTCGCCTGTCATTAGTTTATCGCATCCTTCGAGCTTGGCTGCGCGGATTCCTTCAAGCACCACAAGGGAATTTCTTATCTCTATAGGGTCAAACGTCTTCAGAGTTTTGATTACAGAGTCCACAAGCAAAGGAATAGACTTGTCGCTGACGATCGATATACTGTGACGCTTGCAGAACTTCACGGCCGCCATTTTAGAGTATGCAAAGTCCGGCGCATGAGCGGAAAGGACGACTGTCACTGCCAATTCAGGCCTTGACACCGACGCAAGGATTGCGCTGTCCAGGCCGCCTGAAAGCAGTACGGCGCAAGCGTTGTTTCGCGCACTGCACTTCTCCAGTATGCTGATAAGTTCGTGGCATCGGGTATTCTGAGCGCCGCTGTAACTCGAAAGTGCAGATGCGGAAGAACTATCCGGGAATCGGTTGCTACTGGTCAAGCTGCGACCGGCCCGCAGAAAGGCTGCGCTACTCGTGCTCTTGTCCGGAGGGTGCTTCGCAGAACTCTGTAAGAACCCCGTGCAGAGATTTTGGATGAATGAAAGTTATTCTTCTGCCGTACGAGCCGGTCCGGAGCCCCCCGAGCATCTTCATGCCGTTTGCGGATGCCCGCTCGACGTCCTTTTCAATGTCGTCGGCCGTTATGGCGATGTGGTGAATTCCCTCACCGCGGTCTGTCAGGAATTTGGAGATGGGGCTGTCCGGCGCAGTGGGCTCCATAAGCTCTATTCGGGTATCCTCAAGCATAAGCATAGCGACCTTTACCTTTTCGTTTGGCACTTCCTCGATTTTCAGCTCGTCAACATTGAGAATCTTCTTGTAGTCTTCAAGCGCCTTTTCAACGCTGCTTACCGCAATCGCAATATGGTCAACTCTCATGTCCTAGCCTAACCTGCGAGTAGTCGGTCTCTGATCGTTTTATACGTATTGCAGGATTGTTGGCGATTTATCTAGAACGATACCCGGGGTTCGTACCTGCCAAAGACTGTCCTCAAGGTGCTGCTGATTTCTCCAAGCGTTGTGTGGCTCTTGACTGAATTTATGATAAGGGGCATCAGATTCTCGTCCGGCCTTTCGGCGGCCTTTTGCAATTCCGACAATGCGGCTGACGCCTTTGAGGAGTCCCGGCCATTCTTGAATTCGCGAAGCCTGGCCAGCTGCTTTGCCTCAAGCTCGGGGTCGATCCTGTTCAACTTGGGCTCGACGTCATGTGCATCCTGGTACTTGTTGACGCCAACAATAACCCGCTTGTTTTCATCGATCTCCTTCTTTAGTCTGTATGCATTGTTTCGGATTTCCTCCTGGAAGAACCCTTTCTCAACGGCTGCGAGCGCGCCTCCCATTTTGTCAATTCTCTTGAGGTATTTTTCAACCCCGTCTTCGATTTCGGAAGTCAGGTACTCTATGTAGTAAGAGCCCGCCAGCGGGTCGGCGGTTTTGACAACCCCGGTTTCGCTGGCGATTATCTGTTGCGTCCTCAGGGCGACCTTTACGGACTCCTCGGTCGGAAGTGCCAGCGCCTCGTCGCGAGAGTTGGTATGCAATGACTGGCAGCCTCCCAGTACTGCGGCAAGTGCTTCCGTTGCGACTCGGACGATGTTATTGTCCACCTGCTGCGCTGTAAGCGACTCGCCAGAGGTTTGCACGTGGAAGCGCAGGTGCATCGACTTGTCGTTCTTTGCCCTGAAACGCTTCTTCATAATGTTGGCGTAAATTCTCCTGGCCGCCCTGAACTTGGCAATCTCTTCGCAGAACTCCATCGTGCAGCAGAAAAAGAATGAGAGCCTCGGGGCAAAGTCGTCGACCTTGAGTCCCCTGTCAGTACAGGTCTCGATGTAGGCGATGGCGTTTGCGAATGTAAATGCGAGCTCCTGCACCGCGTTGCTACCAGCCTCGCGCATGTGGTAGCCGGAGATACTGATAGGGTACCACTGTGGAACCTTTTTGGAGCAGTACTCTATCATGTCTCCAATGAGCCTCATGGAGGGCTTGGGGGGATAGATGTACGTGTTTCTGGCAATGTACTCCTTCAGGATATCGTTCTGCGTAGTGCCTCGAAGCTGGTCCGGGCTAACCCCCTGTGATTCTGCGACGGTTACGTACAGCGACAACAGAGTAGAGGCAGTAGAGTTGATTGTCATTGACGTGCTAACCTTGTCGAGAGGAATCCCGTCAAAGCAGGTCAGCATGTCCTTAATGGACGAGATGGCGACGCCGGTTCTTCCTACCTCGCCTTCAGATTGTGCTTCGTCAGAGTCCCTGCCGGTTTGCGTCGGCAGGTCAAAAGCAAGCGAGAGACCGGTCTGACCGTGGTCCAGCAGGAATTTGAAGCGCTTGTTTGTTTCCTCGGCGCTGCCAAAGCCGCTGTACTGCCGCATGGTCCAGACGCGCTCGCGGTACATGTCGGGGTACAGGCCGCGGGTAAATGGAAACTTGCCGGGTTCCTCGCTGGCGCCGGCTGGTATGGCATCCTTTCGGGAATAGAAACGCTTCACGGCTATGCCAGAGTCTGTGACAAAGTCAGCCTGACCTTTGGATGCCGAAGCGGGGGCCTTTCGAGCAGTCTTTTTGCCTGCCAACTTGATCACCTGATAAAATTGGCAGAAATCCTTTCTGCCGCCGTGTACGGGTCAATTTCCTTCCGGGCCAGACTCTCTACTAGCTCTGAAAATTTCGGATCCTTTTCAAGAATCAACGCGACCTTGCTTTCAATATTGTCAAGCACCAATTCTCGCAGCTCCTCTTCCAACATCTTTCTATTGCGTTCTTTATAATTACTGCTCTTATCCTTTAGCGACTTTTCTACACTTCTTGCTAACTCTTTCAGTCCGGCCCCGGTCTTTGCGGAGACCTTGAGAACCGGGGGTTTTCTTTCAGTGTCGCCTATCAGGTCAAGCAGTGTCGTATAGAGCTCCGACGATCCGTCCAAGTCTGCCTTGTTTACCACGTACATGTCCCCGATTTCAGTCAGTCCCGCCTTGACGGCCTGAACGTTATCCCCGGTGTTGGGAGTGAAAACAACTATCGTAAGGTCCACTACCTTCGAGATCTCTATTTCCAGCTGGCCGGCGCCGACGCTTTCCACGAGAATGAGGTCGTAACCCGCCGCGTCGAGCACCCTGATTGCGTTTCGGAGCGACTTGGACACGCCGCCGACTGCCCCGCGAGATGCCATGCTCCGCATGAATACCTCGCTGTCCAGACTGCTCTGCATCCGGACCCTGTCGCCCAAAATTGCTCCGCCAGTAAGCGGGCTAGTAGGGTCCACAGCAAGGACCGCGACTTTGTGCTTGAGGGCCACAAACTCCGGGATCAGCCTGCCTACTAGCGAGCTTTTACCTGCGCCTCCCGGCCCCGTCAGGCCGACGGTTTTGGCCTTGCCGGTCTTAGCGAATATTTCGAGTATTATCTTCCGAGAGTCTTTTTCGTCATTATCTATCGACGAGATGGCCCGGGCAAGAGAGCGCCGGTCGCCGGCAAGAAGTCCCTTTACGATAGGGAGCATGCACGCGGTGGTCTTTTCCGAGAAATATTAACGAACTCCTATGCCTCACTCTAGAGACTGCAAAATGACCCTTGCAAGCGACTCCTTTCCGCTGCGCTTGTATATCTCTGCTTCGTGAAGCAATTGTTCCTTTAACTGCTTGTAAAGGTCGACCTGATGACGGACGGAGTCTTCTTCCTGGCCTTGAAGCAGTCGCCGTTCGCTTTCATCTGTCGTCATGCACACAGGTACTTTTTGATATTATTTATGGCGTCAGTACGTAAGGACTGGTATTTACTTCTC
Organism: Nitrososphaera sp.; assembly: GCA_039938515.1. NCBI lineage: Archaea > Thermoproteati > Nitrososphaerota > Nitrososphaeria > Nitrososphaerales > Nitrososphaeraceae > Nitrososphaera > Nitrososphaera sp. The sequence goes on from JBDUUL010000019.1 coordinate 11,727, forward strand.
GGATTTGAACTGAATAAATTATTTAAGAGGCAGACTCGGATCTAGTGCTAGAATGTCATCGCACTCCCTTCAGGAGCAACAGCTCGCAAAACGCCCCATCAGGGTTCTCGTTTCCAAGCTCGGACTAGACGGACACGATAGGGGCGCGCTCGTCATCTGCAGGGCATTTCGTGATGCAGGCATGGAAGTCATTTACTCTGGGCTGTTTTGCACACCTGAGCAGGTAGCAAATATTGCGATTGACGAAGATGTTGACGCCGTGGCAATGAGCCTGCTAAACGGCGCCCATCTAACGCTCTTTCCAAAGGTCGCCAGACTCTTGAAGGAAAAAGGCGCCGAAGACATACTGGTAGTAGGAGGCGGCATCATACCGGAAAGCGACAGAAAGGAGCTTGAGAGCCGGGGCGTAACCGGCAACTTTGGTCCCGGCACCCCGCTGCCGGTGATAATAAGGCACATTCAGGAGAACGTAAAAAAGCCGAGAGACTAGACCTCTTCGGCCTTGGGCCACATCATCCTTCGCATCTCCTTGCCGACCTTTTCTATCTGGTGGGCCTCTATTTCCTTCATGTAACGCGCAAACGAGTTCTTGCCCTCCTTCTTGTACATGCTAACCCACTCGTTCGCAAACTCGCCGGACTGAATTTCGCCGAGCACCTGCTTCATCTTCTTTTTGCTCTCCTTGTCGACAACTCTAGGTCCGCGGGTAAGCCCGCCGTACCTTGCAGTCTCGCTGACGCGGTTGTACATGCCTGTTATGCCGTACTTTTGGATTAGGTCCACGATGAGCTTTAGCTCGTGCAGGCACTCAAAGTAGGCGACTTCAGGCTGATAGCCGGCCTCAACAAGGGTTTCAAAAGCGTTCATGACAAGCGCATGAGCACCTCCGCAAAGGTCGACCTGCTCGCCGAACCAGTCGGTTTCGACCTCCTCCTTGAAGTTGGTCTGCAGAACCCCCGGCCTTGTGCTCCCTATCGCCTTGGAAAGCGCTAGAACCCTGTCAAGCGCCTTGCCGGTAAAGTCCTGATAGACGGCAACAAGCGAAGGTGTGCCAAAGCCTTCCTGGTAAAGCTCCCTTACTCGCTGGCCCGGACCCTTTGGGGCAACCATGATAACGTCTACGTCTTTTGGGGGCACTATCCACTTCCAGTGAATTGCAGCGCCATGAGAAAAGCAGAGCGCCTTTCCCTTAGTGACGTGCTTTGAAATTTCTTTGCTGTACGTGTCTGCCTGCTCCATGTCGGGAATCAGGACATGGATAATGTCGCCTAGCTTGGCGGCCTCTGACACTTCCATTACCTTGTGGCCGTCGTCTTCAGCCTGCTTCCATGTCTTGCCCCCCTTGCGAAGTCCCACAACTACCTTGAGTCCCGAGTCCTTCATGTTTGAGGCCTGCGCGCGGCCCTGGATGCCGTATCCTATTACTGCAACCGTCTGATTCTTGAGAGCGTCAAGAGTAACTTGGTCGTCAAGCCATTTCTTGGCTGGCATAAGTTGAGACGTCTTGACGCATAATATTATCCTAATGAGGCGTATCCGGCCATGGTTCTCTGGCCGCGGTTTTGCAGGATCAGTAGGTTTTTAATGCATGGAGGCGTCTTCATTTCGTCGTCTGATGCAAGCCAGACAGCAAGGACTCGACGAGATTGACAAGGCGTTGCTAAACGACATACAGTGGGTTTTTCCTCTCGCTGAAAGGCCTTACCTTGAGATCGGCAAAAAGCACGGCATATCCGAGCAGGAAGTAATGAGCAGGATTTCGGGCTTGAAGCAGATGGGACTAATCCGGCAGATAAACGCGATTTTTGATACGAGAAGGCTGGGCTACAAGAGCGCGCTGGTAGCATTTTCAGTAATCCCCGATAAACTCGACTGGGTGGCAGAACAGGTCAACAAGCACCCGGGAGTCAGCCACAACTATGAGCGAAACCACGAGTACAACATGTGGTTTACACTGGCTGTTCCCCCCGGCTCCGACATGAAGGCCGACCTGGACAGGATGGCTTCGCTTGATGGCGTGATAAAGTACCGCCTGCTTCCCACCCTGAAACTGTACAAGATAGGCGTGAGGCTGGACATGGTAAATTCGGACGCCGAAAAGCCGCAGCCGACAGACGAGGTCAAGCACATGAGCTCTGAAAAGTTGGAGATAACAGAACGCGACAAAGAGTTTGTCCGCCAGCTTCAGAAAGACCTTCCGGTAGTCGAAGAACCGTTTGCATCTGCCGCTCGGAGCCTGGGCATAACCACAGAGGAACTTTTTGCCAAGGCACGCGAGTACGAGGCAAGCGGCCTGATGAGGCGCTTTGCAGCGATTCTCAGGCACAGGGACGCGGGCTTTGTAGCAAACGGCATGGTGGTATGGAACGTGCCCGAGGACAGGGTGGACGAGGCTGGCTTCAAGCTTGCCGAGTTTCCACAGGTCAGCCACTGCTACAGGCGCCCCGTGTATCCGGACTGGAACTACAATGTGTTTAGCATGGTGCATGCAAGATCGCTTGCCGCCGCGGAAAAGATGGCCGCTGAAATGTCCGCAGCGATTCGGATTGACGATTATAGAATCCTGTTTAGCTCGCGGGAATTCAAAAAAGAGCGCGTGAAGTACTTTGAATAGCTAGCCGGTCGGGGATACGGCCTGCTGTTCAGGGCGGGGTTGGACGTAAAAGTTGCTTTCGTACATTCGCTCGATTTGCTCCAGCTCCTTGTGAGTCAGGTAGCTCCCGTCAGAGTAGGAGCAGAATAGCTCTATTTCCTCGATGCTAATCATAGTCGGCAGCACGACTGAAACCTGCTTTTGCGAGAGAATGAACTTGATGGCTAGCTCGGGAACGGTCCAGTTCCTGTTTTCTGCTATTGGCCGGAGGTGGTCAATTTTTTCCATTGCCTCCAGAATGAACTCCCGCTTCCTGAAACTGCGATGGTCATTCTTGTCAAACTTGGTCTCGGCAGTAACCTTGCCGGTAAGGAGGCCTGAAGCATCCGGCACGCGGACCATTATCCCCACGCTGTCATTGCAATTTGAGGCTTCGGACATGAAAGCCCTCCCCGGATCCTGCTCCAGTATATTATAGACAGTTTGCAGGCATGTGATGTTTCTTTTCCTTATTGCCTCGAGACCTTCGTCCTTCCAGCCAATTGCGGGCCCAAGTGCCACACCGTGGCTTTTTATTTTGCCATCCCTTACCAGTGCGTCGAGGGCAGCGAACAGCGAGTCATTCTGGATGGCATCCATCTTTGGATTATGCAGGCTGTAGACGTCGACATAATCGGTCTGGAGCCTTGACATGCTCTGAGAGAGCGCATAATCTAGAAATTCAGGGTTGTGTTTTTGGGGCAGTTCGCCGTGGCCGATCTGTTCGGCGTTGTACATGTCATAGCCCCATTTTGTAGAATAGACAACTTCCCCTCGGCGGCCTTCAAACGCCTTTGCAAGCAGCTTTTCGCTCCTGCCCTTGCCGTACATGTCGGCAGTCTCGTAAAAGTTGATGCCAAGGTCAAATGCGCGGTTGAGCATCTTGATGCCCTCCTCTTCGTCAATCTTCTTGCCCCACCAGTCAAGGCCGATTGTCCATGCGCCAAAGCCTATTTCGCTGACCTTGAGGCCGCTTCGACCAAGTCTCCTGTATTTCATGCCGGAACTGATAACACCCGCCTCACCTTAGAAGCTACTCTTGAAAAGTCGTGCTCGTCCATGACCGGAACTGCGCTTTCAAGTTCAATATCAACAGGAAGCCAGGACTTGCAGCCGGCCCACTCCGGCTTTGGATCGACGGCAACAGGACTTGCCAGCCTGTAAATGCGGAGTAACAAGACGCTCATTGGTTTGCTAGGGTTATATTCCATCCTCGCGTTAACATAGCTTTCGGTCCAGATGTGAAAAGGCTCGAGAGCAGGGAGCACGGATTTGTCTGAAATCTCCTTAACCTCGGCGACCTCTGCATAATATTCAAGGGTTGTGTGATTTGATCGGGGGATCTGGCTGCCAGAAAACTCGGCTTCAAAAACGTGGCGATAGTCGCCCTGTATATAATTTGCATCTTGGTGCTCGAATGTCGGGTAGAGCAGGAACCTGTCGTGCTTTACCTGAAAGCCCTGTCGGTATTCCATGATTCCTCCCTTGCGCAGCAGGACAACCTGCCGGCCGGTTCCAAGGGCCCTGCACACTATGGCCCATTCCTTGAGTGCCTGTACCCTCATGCCAGACTCTTGATGATGTCCTCGATTGGCTTATAAACGCAGACAATCATGGGAGTGTCCCTCACCACGTGACGGCTTACCTGTGTCTCCCGAAGCTGCATGATAAGGTCCTGAAAGGCCCTCAGGTCCTGAGTCTCAAAGGCAAGCATAAAGTCTTGATCGTCAAGGCCAAACGAATACGTCGTGTTGAGCCTTACCTGCGGGAATTTCCGGCCCACGGTAATGTGCTCTTCCATCATTTTCTTTCGCTCCTCAAAGGGGAGAAGGTACCATTCCCGTGTCTTGACGAAAGGATAGACAACGACGTACTTCATTGGCAACTCGTCTGTCATAAAGCCGGGGACAATCTGCCTCTTCGAGTAGGCCGAGGGGCGCGATGCCGAAAGAAAAACATGGGCCAGCTCGACGTACTTGCCAAGAACAGTCGAATAGATTTTCGATGCAAGGACCTGCATTTTTTCTACCGACTCGGATATCATCCAGATCATAAAGTCGCAGTCCTTGCGAAGTCCCAGCGTCGAGTAGGTCCTCACCTTCATTTTGGTATTTGCGACCTCGATTAGCGTGGCAAACTCTTTAGCCGCCTCGTCCCTCCCAACTTCGTTTAGCCACCTCCACTTAGGGTCAACCTTGAAGAACGAAAAATTCAGAAAGAATTGCGATGCCTCGGCGCCTGCTGCCTTGTCAACCTTGCCTGCCTCGCCAGACATTGAAAAAAGTTAAGGCAAAGCCTAATTTAACTTGAATCTGACCTACGTGTCCTCGAGGCCGAGCCATCCGTAGCCCTTGGTTTCCAGTTCCTCGGAAAGCTCTTTTCCTCCTGACTTGATTACCTTGCCTTTGGCCACGACGTGGACATAGTCGAGCTTTTTCAGGTATCGGAGAATTCGAGCGTAGTGGGTTATAACGAGGATCCCGGCGCCGGCCTCTATGAGCTTGTTAATAGCCTCGGCGACAGCCTTGACCGCGTCGATGTCAAGACCGGAGTCCGGCTCGTCAAGAATGGCAATGTGAGGTTTGAGCACCAGCATCTGCATAACCTCCGACCTCTTTTTCTCGCCGCCTGAAAACCCTTCGTTCAGGTACCTTCCCAGGAACGACTGGTCAAGCCCTACGGCGGCAAGGTTCTTCTTCACGTATTCGTGAAATTCCCTCACGGTGAGAAACACTTCGCGGTTCTGATCTTCAGAAAGAGATTTGTTTAAAGTGTTGTAGGCGTTGCGCAGAAAGTGGCTGTAGCCGACGCCTGATATTTCCGTCGGGTACTGAAATCCAAGGAAAATGCCCTTCCTCGCCCGAAGGTCAGTCGAGAGGTCCTTGATGCTCTCGCCTTTGACGAGGATGTCGCCGCCTGTTATCCTGTACTTTGGGTGCCCGAGGATTGCATTGGCAAGCGTGCTCTTGCCGGAGCCGTTGGGACCCATGATGGCGTGGACTTCGCCCCTGTCTATTGACAAGTTGAGCCCCGTGAGAATCTCCTTATCGTCGATATTTACCCGCAAATCCTTGACTTCGAGAAACGCCATATAACGGTGTTTTACCAGAACTTGATATAAGCGTAATGGTCTTTCGGGTGCCGTTCTGCGGGACGCAAATCACACTGCCGTTGCGAGGTACACTCAAAAGGCGCCTAGCATTTTAGAGCCACAAAACATGAGACTTGGTCGATCTGAAGGCGTATTAGTCAGGCCGCTTGAGAGGTCCGAATTGGACGAGGCCGACAGGATAACCAGACTGGCCTTTGGGACGTTTCTTGGGATGCCGGATCCCATGAAATTCATGGGAGACGCGGATTTTGTAAGAACCAGGTTTGAGACAAACCCGGAAGGAGCACTTGCAGCTGAAGTAAACGGCAGGCTCGTGGGCTCGAACTTTTTGCTCGACTGGGGAAGCGTGGGAATTTTCGGGCCTCTCACAATCCACCCTGACTACTGGCAGAAGGGTATCGCCCAAGCGCTGCTCGACAGGACCTTGGCTATATTCGAAAAGTGGGGTACGCGCCACGTGGGGCTATTTACATTCGCCCAGAGTTCAAAGCATGTCCACCTCTACCAGAAATACGGTTTTTGGCCGCGTTTTCTCGTCGCAATCATGTCCAAAGATCTTGCCGCGGGCGATCCAGGCAGATTAAGTGGCAACTCTAGTGTCGTCATGTATTCAGAACTTTCAGACGACGAAAAGATGGCGTCAACTAAAATGTGCGCTGAAATGACTAACCAGCTTTTTTCTGGCCTTGACCTTCGCAGGGAAATTGCGGCGGTGCACAAACAAGAGCTCGGCGACACCCTGCTGCTAAGGTCAAGGGAAGGACGGGTTCTGGCAATGGCAATTTGCCATCTGGGGCCGGGCACCGAGGCCGGCGGCGGAAACTGCTACGTAAAGTTTGGCGCCGTCAGCCCAGTGCAAGAATCTGACACGGTATTTACCGACTTGATTGCCGCGTGCGAGCGTTTTGCCAAGTCAAGAGGAATTAACCGACTGACAGCCGGTGCAAACACTGCCCGGCATAACTCATACAAGAAAATGATCGAGCTTGGATTCAAGACCGACATGCATGGTGTGGCGATGGACAGGCCAAATGAGCCTGCATACAACAGACCTGAAGTCTATGCCCTCGATGACTGGCGATGACCGGTGTGCGCAAGGTAACCGTAGGGGCATGAGAAATTAGGTGCGAGCTTTGGACGGCTCTTATTCCTCGTCCTCCCCGTTGTCCTCCTCTTCTTCCTGGTCTTCGTCCTCGACCTGATGGGTTTCGTCTTTTATTTCGTCTCTTTCGGAGTCCTTTTCGCTCATTGAAGGCATCTTGGCGCCGCTTGACTAATTGAGCTTTCGCCAAATATCTCTCGGCAGAGGCTTCCGCGAGCAGAATGCCCGATCCCCTTGTGTCTCTAATTCAGTGCGTTTTGCCAATGCGGCATGCCTGGCATGCCTCGCAACTGTCACAGTCGACTATTGAAGCGGATGATTCTCCAACTGCGTACAGCATTGAGGCGTGAACGGAGCACAGCAAACCACCTTCGCCCAACAGGCCGCCCGCGGCGGGCCTTTCGCGAGTGCTGTTTTTTACGGGCATGCAAACATAATCACCAACGATGACTATAATTTTTTCTCCCCTTGGAAAGCAACAGAGACCTCCGCGTTCCAGCATCCGGACTTCGCACATGTGCGCCTGAAGGTTCTTGCGAAGAATTCCCACAGAGCAAGCATCATGAGTTCTTGCCTGCCAGACTGACGGGCGATTCGATTCAGGATTGTTTATGTAAAACCGGCGCTAAGTGTTACTCCAATGAAAAGCCTTGACGGTCAGGGTTTCAAGTACCAGAACTACGCGTCAAAGGAAATTAACGGGTCTTTTGGCAGGCCCGACTGGATTTGCGACAAGTGCAGGGCGGTTTTTTCTGGGTATGAGCGTCTTAGGGAGCACAAGCGCGAGAATCACGCGTATGCCATTATCGCCGCCGTGTGCGGGGTCGAGTTGCTGAGCGCAATTTCGTCGGCACCTTGCTGCTAGATTCCTTTCCGGATTTTGCAAAAGAAAAGGTAAGCGCCGGCTACAGAGGCGTGATGTTTACGTTGCTAAAAGTCACCTGTGAATCCTCTGCATAAAGTCCGATGGTCCCGCTGCTGTATGTCGACGTATCGTAAAAGTCAAACACCTTGACACCGTTGACAATGATCACCACGTGGCTGCCCTGAACCGTAATGTCCCAGTGCATTCCTCCGCCAATTGTAGCTCTGGGGGTTGTAGAGGTCTGGAGTATTTTCTGGTCAGTGGGATTTACACCTCCGTCGTACTTGCCGGATTCAGAACCATCGGTCTTTACGAGAAAGTACTTGAAGTGCGTGTTGTCATTGTAATGCCAGAATATCCAGGCTACCTCCCAGTTGTTAGGGGAACTGTAGAGCCGGGTCTGCTTGTTGGTAGAAACATCAAGCGACAGTTCAAAGTTCTTGAATGTTTGCGTCGAAAGTGTGAGGGCTGATTGCGATTGCGAGCTTTGAGTCACAGGATTTGTGTTCTCAAAATATACGTTCTTGCCGCCAATCGGCGTCACTCCAAATGCTCCGGCTCCATTCCAGACGCCATACCACTTACCGTTTGGACTGGTATAGGTAGGCGTCAGGGTATAGGTAGAGGGAAAGCTGTCATAGAGGGAATAGGTAACGTAGACCTCGGACCAGTTCTGGTTTCCAGCGTTATCAGTTGCCCTTGCCAGAATTCTATAGTGTCCCACCGCCAGCGAACTCAGGTCAATCGAGACAGACCATGTAGACCAGTCGCCCGCAGCGCGGGGTGTAGCCAGACGATATGCAGTGTCGTTCAACCTCACTTCGACTCGGTTTATGCCGCTTCCAACGTCTTGCGCGGTGCCCTGCACTAGCAGCGCGCCGGAGCTGACCTTCGCACCCCCCACCGGACTTGTTATGGATAGGTTTGGAAGAGTCGTATCGGTTGGAGATTGCGAGATCGCCGAGGCCTGATTCAAAAGTCCGGGAATCACAGAATAGGGCGGTGTCAAAGTGCAGATCAATAGTGCAGACAATATTAGATAAGATTTCTTCATTTTTCGGGGAAGACGAACCCATGCGATATAGTGATTGATGAGCGCTTGGCTGAGAACACGAGAATTGCCAAGGATTCTGGCTCATGCTGAATTCTTGAGTTTCGCATTCCATCGCGGGTGCGGGGTTATTATACGGCGGGCGATCACTCAAGATGTTGGCCTTGCGCCTTGTAGAGATCGCAAAATGAAACCGATAATTCTAGTGACCTATCCCGACGATTTTGCCATGGAGGAGGCAACCAGCCTGGTCGAATCTGCAGACAGGACCGTGCTCAAGGTTTACACCCAGAAATACCTTAACCATTCAAAGTACGGAATCGGGGCGGGCAAGGCCGAGGAAATCACCGAGTTTGTGCAGGAATCAAAGGCCGAACAGGTGATCGTTGACGAACACCTGACATCAAAGCAAATTCACAACCTGGAAAAATTGACAGGAGTGCAGGTCATTGACAGGGAGCGACTGATACTTGACATTTTTTACTCCCGGGCAACAACGAACGAGGCGAAATTGCAGATTCAGCTGGCCGAGGTTCAGTACGAGATGCCGCGCGTAAGGGAGATGGCCAAGCTTCTAAGTGGCGACGAGAGGCCCGGCAAAGGCGGCAGCGGCGAGTACACAGTGGACGTCAAGTTCCGCGACCTGAAAAGAAGGATGGGGTTTATCAGGGCAAAATTAAGGGAAGCAGAGAGCAAGCGGCAGCTTTACCAGCAGCAGAGAGCAAGGACGGGGACGCCCATCGTTTCGCTGGTTGGATACACAAGCGCCGGCAAGACCACGCTTTTCAACCTGCTGACGCAGGAACAAAAGGAAACTTCGGCCAGCCTTTTTACGACGCTCTCGACAACCACCAGATCTGCAAAGCTTGACGAGCAGACCGGCGTGCTTATGACTGACACGGTGGGTTTTATCAGCAGGCTCCCGACGTACATGATAGACGCTTTCAAGTCGACGCTTGAAGAGTCGCTTCATGCAGACCTTATCCTGCTGCTCGTCGATTGTTCAGAAAATCTGGATGAAATCCGGATCAAGTACCACAGCTGCCTAAACGTGCTAAAGGAGCTGCATGCCGACGAATCCAAAATCCAGGTAGTGCTGACCAAGCAGGATCGTGCTGAGAATCAGCCCGCGGATCAGGTCGCCAGTATGCTCGGCCTTCAGGATCCCGTCATCCTTTCGTCCAAATCCGGCTATGGGCTTCGAAAGCTAAAAAATACAATTCGAGAGCGCCTGAAGGCAGTTCGTCAGTAGGATCAATTTCGCACAGCGAGCTGCGAAATGGAGACGCCGCTTAGGCTCGAAGGCACTTGGAGGTTGTCGACCACAAACACCCTCAGCTCATAGTTGCCTCCAGCTGAGGGGACCCATGCGCCGGTTGAATTGATTGCAAAGGTTTGTTCGTTCTTTGCAGGGTCGGCAGCGCCGTAGTCAAGATATTCCGTGACGCCGGTTTCAAGCGATCTTACTTCAAAGATAGCGAATATTTTGCCAGTTCCGGACGTGCGGATCGAAGTGGCGTTTATCGCAAAGTGAACCTTGTCGCCGGCTGCAGGTGTGACAGTGGAAGCAGGCATTTTTCCCTCGATAGACCCGAAGGGTTTTGAGATTTCCACCGAGCGCGAGGTCAGGTTATCCGCTGTCACGACCAAGCTGATAACATAATCCTGCAGATGCGGCTTGGAGGTGCTGGTCGGATATGGTGAGACGTTTTGCAGGGTCACCGTAAGGCCATCAAGCGCGCCTGTAACTGAAGCGCCCGACCCGGCTGGCGCGGTCAAATTCAGTTGCGCCATTGGCTGGTCGCTGTCCGCTGCTTTGGCGTTTAGCAACACCGAAACACGTCCTGCCCAGATGCATCGAACGTCAGATGGACAGCGCGAGTCCTCGGTGACATTTGCAAAATGTAGCGCAAGGTTAGCATCCTTCACAGTCACCGACTGGTTATAGGCGAGAAGAAAAGGCTCGCCGAGTGTGGCATTTGCCGGCAAGATGTTGACCGTCAGAGACTGCGTCACGTCGGAGGGAGAACCGGCACCGCCCCCGGTCTGGTACTCAAAGTGGACCGTGGCATTATCCGATCCTGACTGGTTTGCCTCGAGGTACTGGCCAACCAGGCCGGGGATTTTTACGCTATCTGTCTGGCCGGGCTGGAGCTGCCTGAGCACTGGCATGATGTTGCACGGCCTACCCTGATAGCTTGCCAAGCCTTTGGCAAAGGAAACTGAAAAGGACGGGCTGCAGGAAGGGCTGTATTGAATCGTCTGGGTCGAGTTGTTTACGACTGTTGCGTTAATCCAGAAGGGGACGCCCGCTCGGATTACCGGTGGAATAATCCTTGCCTTCAGTGTGACAGGGTTCCCGGTTTGCTGTCCGTTTGATTGAGGCGGGCTTACGATGCTCACCACCCCACCAGAGTTCTGCAACACCACGTTCTGGCTCGAGCTTGCCTGCGGATTTGGAGTCACCGCGTTATAAGGCGGAGTTGCGGCGGGAACCGAAGTATATACGTCAAAGCCGTGCACCGTAAACTGGGCCACGCTTGGAAATTCCACGCCACTAAGCGTGGCGCCGAATGGGGGATTTTGCATGTTTTCGGTACCGCTTGAAACTTGAATTACGAGGTCAAACATGGCGGTGTTCTGTCCTTCCTCGATAAACATGGCGCCGGTATAGTTCATTGTCCCGCCAGTAACTGAAAGTACGGATGCATTGGCTGGAAACCGATCTATTGCGGTAGGGTCAATGTTTGCATTCTGGTCCGAGATTGTAAGGACAATCCTGTTGCCATCTCCTGCGGTAGTCCTGTCGACGCTTGCGACTGCGATTGACTTGGAAAACTGGATTATCTGTGACTGGCCGCCATAACTCACTGATACGGAATCCCCGTCGCGCATGTAATTGCCCGAGCCCAGTGCAAGCGAGAAATCTCGCGGTCCGAGCTGCGGGCTCGAGTTAATCCTACCAACCTCGTAATCATTTGGGAAGGTTGGGTTTGCCGGAACGAGTGCGTTTGAAGTGGTGAGGTAGAGCTCGAAAGTGCCGGAAGAGCCCTCGCTCGCAATCAGGGTGTCGGCGCTGGCAAGGACTGTAGAACCGCGTCTGGCTTCGATATGCGGCGTGATTGTCGAGCCGGCGGTGTTCTTGAGCGGGTCGGAAATAACGACCCGGACAAGTCCTGGCCCGTACCAGTGATCCGCGCTCGGGGTAATGGTTGTGGAAAGCGCTGAAGAGAGATTTGGAGGTGATACAGCCAGCATTAAAGTCGCTACAAGGCAAAGCGTCCCGGCCAAAATCCGGCGCAGTGGCAGGGTTCTTGAAAAATTTTGAAGCATTAACGGCAGCAATTATGGGCCCTGCAGGTTATAACCCATCCGGAGCTGCCACTCTTGACTTGAAATTCCCGTAGCCTTCCTCTGGCCCGAGGGTTCCTAGTGATCATGTCTCCTTTGCGCGGTCTGCAGCACTCATTAGTCATTTTGTGCATACCAAAGCGTTGGCGGCCAAACGGAAAACCACGCTTGTAGACATGTCGGGAAAGAACAGACTCCCGGCGTGGAGGGCTGAAGAAAACGCCAATACTAGTGTATCAGATTGCCCAGCTCGGCCAAGGCTATCGCAACAGCGGCGAGAAGAGCCCCAGAGCCAAGAATCTTGAATATGCGTCTGCTTCGAGGCGCGTCAAGGACGCTTGATGTCTGCATCACAGGAGCAGTTCAACAGGCATTCAATAGCTTAGTGGTGAAAGTGATTTCACAAATAGCTAACAATTTACCGGCACATTCTACTTGGACTTTGAGTCCACTGCAGGAGCTTGCCCATCAGCGCGGATTCAGCAGCCTGCATGGAGGCATGGGAATTGCACTGCAAATTCATTCTGCCGCTTGCCAGAGAGACAAAACCCGAATACGCATGAACCCCGTCGGCAGCCGCCGAATAGAGATTCGCACACAAGAAAGTACAAAGTTCTAGAACGCTTCTGCCTCTGATCTTAAATTAGAGTTCTTTTGTAGCAACGGTATTTGACGCTTATCTCGGATAAGGAAATCACCCAGGTCTGGGAGGGCGCGGACATCACGCTTCGTGAAAGCCTGAGGGTCCTGTACGGGCTGAAGAAGAGCCTAGACGTATGCGGTGATGCAATTAGCCCCTCGGTGATGCTTTCTGTGCATCCCGTCAAAGCTGCATACACCGCCATTCATAACCGGGGCATCAGGATACGCTTCATTACCGAGATCACTCGGACCAATCTTTCATTTTGCAAAGAAATGATGCAGATAGCAGAAGTGCGTCACCTTGACGGTATCAAGGGGAATTTCTCAATCGCAGATAGCAGCGACTATGCGGGCATCTCTAATCTTACTGACTCAAGGCCGATAACCCAGCTGATTGTCAGCAATGTCGAAGGCTTTGTTGAACAGCAGCAATATTTCTTTGAAACGTTGTGGGGCAAGGCCATCCCGGCAAAGCAGAGAATTGCGGAGCTGGAGGAGGGACGGACTCGGACAAGCACGAAGGTCGTCGAGGAGCCGGGCAAGATACTATCAGAGACCAAACGGATGGTGTTTGAATCAGAAAGCTATGTAGTTTGCTCTGTTCCCGATGGCCTGAAATATGCATACTATTACGCAAGGGATGTTTTCACCGAAGTCCTTGAGCGCCACAAAGCCGGCAGGCATGGAGGCATCAGGTGGCTTACCACAATAGACGGCAAGGACGCCGAGGTGCTCGAGCTTGCAAAAAAATTTGCATCGCTTGGAATGGAGGTCCGGCACACCGATGTCCTGCCGCCCATGAGCTTTGGTGTTTCCGACAGGGAGACAGGCGTGACTATAGAAAAACTGGAAGGAGGCGAGCTGAATTCCAGTGCGATATTCAGTGACGACCCGCTGTATCTAAAGTACTATTCCTCAATGATTGACGAGCTCTGGCGTACGGCAATGCCCCTTGAAAAGAGAATACAAGAGATCGAGTCCGGCGTGGAGCACGCCAGGGTCAGGATAATCTCTGATGCCAGAGAATCGCTTGCGATTGCCAGAAGCACCGTGTCCGGTGCAAAGAATGAAGTGCTCGTGATGTTTGCCTCCGCCGCCGCGTTCATCAGGCAGATGAGGATGGGCAGCTTGCGGCAGCTTTCAGAGGCGCTGACAAACGGGGCATCAGCCAGGATTATTGTTCCCGACCACCTAGGAGTCGTAGAGTCTGTCAAGATAGCAAGCGATGCATGCCCCCGCGCTGACTTTAGGATTGTAGACAGCAGGCTCGAATCGGACATGACGATCGTGCTGGTTGATGGAACAAAATGCATCGTATTTGAGCTTGGCGACGACAGCCTTGCCGACTCGCTCCAGGCAGTGGGGTTTGCCATCTACATGAACAGCCGCAAGCTGGCTTCGTCGTACAGGGCGATCTTTGAAAGCTTTTGGAAGCAGACTGAATTGTACGAAAGGATCCAAAGGCATGACGCGATGCAGCGAGAATTTATCAATGTCGCCGCTCACGAGCTCAAGACGCCAATGCAGCCGATTGTAGGTATTGCTGAACTTGTCGCAGAGAGGTCTCCAGGTCAGGAGGTGCTTGAAATTTCGAGGACTGAGATGGAAATAATTCTGCGAAACGCAAGGAGGCTGGAACGGCTGTCATCCGCTATTCTCGACACGGCGAAGATAGAGTCGGGGACGCTCGCGATACACAGGTCGCGGTTTGAGCTTGACAGTATAATTAGGCCTGCAGTCGAGGAAGCCAGGCAGAGGCTCAGTGGCAGGCAAGTAACCGTCATTTACCTCCCCGCTCGAATGGAAATCGAGGCAGACAGGGACAAAATCGCGCAGGTCGTGCAAAACCTCTTTGACAATGCCATAAAATCGACTGCTACCGGAACCATCGCAATAGCGATCACGCAGAGCGATGACAGGGCGATATTTGCGATAAAGGATACGGGCCGCGGGATCCCGGCCGAGATACTCACCAGGTTATTTACCAAGTTTGCCACAAGGTCGGAAAGGGGAACGGGTCTTGGGCTGTTTATCTCAAAGAGTATCATAGAGGCCCACGGCGGAACTATTTCCGGACAGAACAACGCCGACGGCCCCGGCGCTACCTTCACTTTCAGCATACCAATGAAGGGCGACTAGCCGCCTTGGCTCGGCACCATACCGTCATAAATCCCACCGTGCAGCCATTAACTGTATGAAAGGATATCAAAAATTTCTGATAATAGGCACCATCCTGCTGGTAGCAGGGATTGCTATAGCGGGAGCCTCAATCTTTGGCGTTGCAAAAGAAGTGCTGCGAAACTCTGTTCCGGTTGACAGCACTCTTGACGCGGGAAAATCCCAGGTGTTTATCCTGCCAAACCTTCCCGCCGGACAGCAGGTCCTGATGTCTCTTTCGGGCGGGGGCATTAACAAGCCCTTTGAGGCCAGCGTTACTGGGCCGAACGGAAACAAGGTTGCCTCATTTAACGTAACGTCAACCCCTTTTGTAGGGCAGGCGACAACGAAGGAAGAAGGCAACTACACTGTGACGCTGGCTAACGCCGGTCCGGGCCAGGTACTTGTACAGGGGCAGGTTACCGTTCTGTCCACGGGCATCCAGGGCGGCTCGGCGCAGGGCGCAAAACTGCAATCCGTCGTCGCATACGGCGCTGGCGTTGCAGGAGGCTTTGCCATTGTAATCGCGGGCATTACGATGCTCGTAATCGGATTGATCAAGTATTTCAGGGACAGGAATCCGAGCCACCAAGGATATGGCAGATAGCAACTTCCCCAGATTTATCGGGAAAGCAGATCCCCAGCGGGGATTAAATACGCGTCTTGCGGATAAGAATCGTGTCCGAGAAAACGGAGCAGATGGTCCCGATGTTCTCCATCGTCTCAAACGACTTTGAGAAAGACCTTGGAGTGATCAGGGGACTTTTTGCCGGCTTGGAGAGAATGAGTCATAGCGACAACGCATACAGGCTAAGCGAAAGGGCTGAATTTGCGGCCGGCTGGTGGTTCTATGACGTCTATATGACAGAAGAATTTGCAAAGCAGCTGTTCGCTTTGATAGTCCCAGGCGCGATGCGCAACCCAAAACGCGCGACAGCTGAACTTGTCGAGGCGCTTCAGGGACAGCTAAAAAAGTACGGTACTGACGCCAAGATAAAGCTGCACGGCAGTCACCCGTTTGCCGCGCGCTGGTTTGCATGGCTCATGAGCTAGCGGCCAGCTGATCTTCAGAGGATTCGCCGGCCTGATATGAAATCTTAATCCGCAATGTCTGCGTCTTTGACTGTCGGCAATTGAGCTCAGCCTTTGGCATCTTCCTCCTAGTAGTACTCTTCTTTACATCCCTTTCAGCGATCCTATTGGAACTTGCGCTTACACGCATATTTTCCATAGTTCTCTGGTACGACTACGCATTCATGGCAATATCTATCGCCTTTTTTGGCCTGGGGGTTGGTTCTCTCGTCTCGCACCTGCAGGGGCAGAGCGCAAGATGGAAGGACAGGTACGGGACCAGGGAGGGCATCAGCGGGAGGATTGTGTACTTTGCCGTGGGGTATGCCGTATCAGTTCCCCTTTTTATTTTTGCGTTATCCAGGATTCCACCAAGCACGGCCGATATTTACCTGTTCTACATCGTCTCTTCAGTACCTTTTTTCTTTGCGGGAATGGTGATGGCACTAGTATTTCACGCGATGCCCAGGAAGATCAACAAGCTGTATTTCGCGGATCTTGTAGGCGCTGCAGCGGCGACTCTGCTGCTCGACCCGCTCATGCAGGTGGCAGGGGCCGAGCAGGTCATCATGATAACGGCGCCGCTTGTCGCTGGCTCGGCCATCTTGGCTGCGGCATTTGCGCGAAGATTTGCTCCCGCGGAATTGGTGTCCATCTCGCCGCGGCTCCAGGCACTCGGCATTGCGGTTCTGGCATTTACGATACTTGCGCCGGCCCTTGAGAAGGCATCCGGCGCCGGTTTTCTTGACGTAAACCCGGGTCCAAACAAGGGCCTGTACTATCAGCTGGTAAATCCGTCGCGCTTCCAGCATCTTTCGGAGCAGTGGAATTCTTTCTCAAGGATTGACGTCACACGCAAGACGCCCCTATTGTCAAATGCGACCTCGGGAATCGAGTCGCAGAGGGAGCTGGCATCCATAATCATAGATGCCGACGCGGGCACTCCGATTTTCGCCTGGAACGGCAGCAGGTCAGACCTTTCCTGGCTTCGTTCCTATGCGGACTATTTGCCCTACAGGCTCGTAGCTGCAAATTCCTCGCTTGTCATAGGGGGCGGGGGCGGAGAGGACATCCAGATGGCCCTTGCGGGAGGTTCAAGGAACGTGACGGTGGTGGAGCTGAACCCGCTGATAGTCTCGGCCGTCAATAGGTTTGGAAGCCAGGGTCCAGGCGACGTATATCACAGAAACGACGTGCATCTTTACATAGACGACGGCAGGCACTTTGTCGGCGCAAGCACTGAGGCATATGACGTAATAACTATCAAGCTGGTCGATTCGTGGGCCGCGCAGCTTGCAGGCGGCTATGCACTCTCCGAGAACTACCTATACACGACGGAGGCTTTTCAAAAGTACCTTGGCCACTTGACCCAGCACGGCATGCTTGCCATGGTAAGATGGAACTTTGAGCTGCCCAGGCTGATGCCTCTGGTTGTTGATGCGGTCATGAAGAGCACAGGCGAGAGCCGCGAGGAGGCAGCAAAGAACATTGTCGTAATTGAGGACAGGCCGGGTCTCTATTTCGGCAGGAGCTCTGACAGTCAGACATACTACCCCATGCTTGTCATGGTAAAGCCCACGCCCTTCACCCCTGCTCAGCTTGATACTGCAGCAGGAGCAGCTGCTCAGGGAAGGGCGGACGTGGCCATGCTTGGTGGCAGGTACGTCAGCCAGCATTACGCGCCGCTGTTCGACTCTCGGACATATCAGGGGTATCTTGCAGCCCTTGAAAACCCAAACATACCGTCTGACGACTCGCCGTTTTATTTTGCCAAGCAGCCCGTGCCCGTGCAGATGATTACGCTGCTTGCCACTGTTATTGCGTTAGCGGCTGCCCTTTTTGCAGTCCTTGCAATGTGGACCAGGCGCAGAAACGCAGCTTCAAGGCTGCCCTTTGCAAAGACTGTGCCCTTGCTCTTTTTTGCAGGCCTTATCGGCCTCGGCTTCATGGCCCTTGAAGTGACTTTTATCCAGAAATTTCTTCTTCTCCTGGGGACCCCCATACTGGCGCTTACCGTCATATTGTTCTCCATACTGCTTTTTGGCGGCATAGGTGCATACCTGAGCGGGCGGCTTTTCGGCGGCAGGCCTTTTAAGGCTGCCCTTGTCACCCTGCCGCTGCTCGCAGGAGTCGTGCTGTTTGACGTCGTGTTTTTGCAGCAGATTATAGACTCGGCCGTCGCCGGCGACATGACCTACAGGATTGCGCTCACCGTGGGCCTGCTTATGCCTGCAGGGCTGCTGATGGGATTTCAGTTCCCTTCCCTTGTCGGCATGGCTGCCGCCGCGAAAAGCAGGTACGGCGACATTACCACGCTTCTCTGGGGAGTAAACGTCGTAGCATCCATCATTGGCACCGTGCTTGCAGCGACTCTGGCAATGGTCATCGGCTTTAGCGGCACCCTCCTGTTTGGTCTGGCAATGTACGCGGCCGCTGCCGCCTCTGCACTCGCCGCACACCATTCGTGGAACCGGCTGCGCGTTACAGTGCCCGGCAGCAGGCAGTCCGAGAGCGCTTAGCAGCTTTTTCGCTAAGAAAGCACCAGAGGGTTCAATAGCTTGCAACCGCAACCGGCTTGAGGTTTGCACCAGGCATTGAAAGAGACTATTGACAGGACATACAGATGCCTGAGGTGTGGCGCAACTTTTCTTTTCAGAGAGGATGTGGAGCGCCACAGGCAGGCGAGCTGCCGCGGCGGCTTTTCGGAACGCACGCTGCGAAGGCATTAGGCGATACTCTCAAGTAGCACATGCTGTTCACGACCAGTGTTGGGAAATGAGGGCATCAGCATTGCAGACTTTCTGATAGAGCACGGACAGAAGGTGCGCCTTGACAAGACTGACCCCGACGGGACGAAAGCGATAAAAAAGCAGGCGGTGCTTGCGGAAACCGAAAAGCTGGTCGAGAAGCTTTCAGGCCTTCAGGAGCTTCTCTATGCAGGACAGGAGCAAAAGGTGCTAATAGTCCTGCAGGCGATGGACACCGGCGGCAAGGACGGAACCATAAAGCATGTCTTTCAGGGCGTCAATCCGCAGGGCGTGAAGGTCGTGAACTTTAGGCAGCCGAGCCAGACAGAGCTGCAGCACGACTACCTCTGGAGGGTGCATCAGAATGTGCCGGCAAGCGGAGAGATTGTAATTTTTAACCGAAGCCACTATGAAAGTGTCACTGTCGTCAGGGTGCACAGACAGATATCCGACGAGGAGGCGAGCCGCCGCTTCAAGCAGATAAACAAGTTTGAGCGGTACCTGACCGAAGAGGGCATGACAATCTTGAAGTTCTACCTGCACATCGATTCCGCGGAGCAGAAAAAACGCCTAATCCAGCGGCTAAACGATCCTACAAAGCAGTGGAAGTTCAACATCAACGACCTCACCGAGCGGAAGCTGTGGACGAAGTACATGGAAGCGTACGAGCAGGCGATAGAAAACACCTCGACGGATTATGCGCCATGGTACATTGTTCCCGCGAACCACAACTTTCTCCGGAATTATATCGTGTCCAAGGTGATTGTCAAGAGCCTTGAAAAGCTCGGCCTTCGGTACCCGAAATTAAAACAGGACGTCAACCCCGCCGATATCCAGTAATCGGGCCTGCGGCCGTGGATCCGAAAGAAGCTTCAAAGGGGTCCGGCCTGCGGATAGATAAAACCCGGGTCAGGGACTCATGTACGTTACTGACTCGGGGCTTATCTTGAGCAATACCCGCTTTTCACCGGGCGCTCGAAATGGATACTTGTCCTGGTTCAGGTACTTCTTGGCCATCCGGTCGATGTGTGCGTCAGCGCCGCCTGTGTCCTGCTCGACTATCCTGCCACGCACGGAAACCATGGTGTAGGGATTTGAGCTGTCAGTGACTGAAACCGCAACCTTGGGGTTTCTCGAAACGTTTCTGAGCTTCGTCCTTCCCTGCGCGGTGTTTATCAGGATTCTTCCCTCAGCATAATCCACCCAGACCGGCGTGACCTGTGGCGACCCGTCTTCCATTACTGTTGCAAACGATGCAAAGTTTCGGTCCTTGAACAGCTTCTCGACTTCAGGCGTGATCTCTCTCAGTATCTTCATGGCAAGAGTAGCTGCCTCGTCGCTAAAATAACTTTGCAGTTTGCCCGGGAGGCCGGAGCGGCGCGGGCAACTTGATATAGCGAATGATGCTCTCCATTGCAGAGAGTCGTGGCCGGCAAGGCTGAACAGAAATTGTACTGGTCGCAATCTGCGGCTGCCATGGAGCGATGGCTGCCGGTTTCCAGGCAGGCTTCAGGACGCCTGGTAGAAAGAATGATCTCGCTTTCAAACATCCGGCCTAGAAGCAATGTTCTGGATATTGCCACGGGAATAGGCGACCCGGCAATTGACATCGCACGGAGCAACCCTTCCGCGCGCGTTGTCGGAATCGACATATCGCCGGAGAGGCTCCAGGTCGCCAGAAAAAGGAGTATCGAGGAGGGGCTGGGCAATACCGAGTTTGTGGAAGGCGACTTTGAGGAGATGCAGCTCGATAATCACTTTGACGCCGTGTTCTGCAAGTGGGGATTGATGTTCTTTGCCGACGTTCCAAAGGCGATACGCAAAGTCCATTCCATCCTGAGGCCCGGCGGCACTTTTACGGCCGCCGTCTGGGCAGAGAAAAGTCAGGTCCACAGCACAAAAATGACATCCGACTTGCTCGCACTGCTTGAAATTGCGCCCCCTCCGCAGGTAGTCGACCCTTTCCGGTTTTCAGACCATTCAAAGCTGGCAGGCATGCTGTCGGCCGCCGGCTTTGCCGGAACCTCGGTCGAGGCCGTTTCGGTGGACTATAGGTATGAATCGATAGAACTGTTGCAGGAATTTCTGTACGATGCAAACTATACCTTCAGGGAGGCGCTGAGCCTGGCAAAAGACGGTCCAGGCAAGGCAGAGGTCGAAAAGGCAATCCGCGAGGCGGCAAGACCGTACATGAACCGGCTGGCAGTGGTACTGCCGAACAAGAGCATCCTGCTTCATTGCACAAGGCCATGATCGCCTCCTGGCGCTTTGCAGGATTCCACTAGGACCTGCCTGCGGGGTAAGCAATTAAGTACAAAATTGTGATACTACTAGTGCGGAGAATCTTCAGTGGCTGTGCCCTGCATTTTGGCCCAATGGTTTGCAGCGGGAAGTAGCGGCATATGAGCCGGCCCGACCAGCCGTCCTCGGACCTATCGCCGCTTCGATATTCCATCTTTAGGGCGCTATGGCTTGCGGCAATTGCCTCCAACATTGGCTCGCTGATGGAGGCGGTCGGAGAAAGCTGGCTTATGGCATCTCTGACGTCGTCGGCCCTTTTGATAGCCCTTGCCTATGCCGCTGACAGCATCTCAATAGTGCTGCTCGCACTCCCAGCAGGCGCGCTTGCAGACATCGTAAACAGGCGGAGGCTCCTGATTGCAAGCCAGGCATGGATGCTTGCCGTTGCAGCAGCTCTCGGAGTAATGACTGCGCTTTCGCTGGTTACACCAGGAATGCTCTTGGCGCTGATTGCGCTCTTGGGAATCGGAGAGGCGGTAAGCCTTCCCGCCTTTTCACCGTTCATGCTTGGCAGCCTGCCAAGGTCTGAAACAAGGGGAGCAGTGACTCTCATAGGCGTCGCCATGAACCTTGGACGGGGGGTCGGGCCGGCTATCGGAGGCCTTGTCATAGCACTGTCCGGACCTGCGGCCGTGTTCTTCATAAACGCGGCTTCCTTTATGGGCGTGATAGCGGCGCTGTACTGGTCAAAAGACCAGTACAAGAACCCGACGCAGTCCTCCCTCCCGGCAGAGCGCATTGCAGGCGCGATCAAGGCAGGGGTAAGGTATGTTCGCCATAGCTCCCAGATTCGCGCCGTGCTAGCACGGTCCGCCGCTTTCACGGTCCCCATAAGCATAGTGCCGGCGTTGCTGCCGACTTTTGTCAAGTACGACCTCCGGCTGGGCTCCGAGGCGTACGGCATATTCTATGGGATTTTTGGCCTCGGGGCAATCGTGGGGGGCCTTGTTATAATACCGCGTCTCTCAAAACGCTACTCCCCGGATAGACTTGTGTTTGCAGGCACGCTGATGTTCATGGGAGCGCTCGCGCTTCTCTCGGTTACAAGCAGCCCCGTGCTTATTGCGCTGGCAATGGTTGTCGCAGGGACTGCACAACTTATGTCCTATGCGTCGCTTGGATACTCGCTCTATGGTTCGCTTCCAAACTGGGTGACTGCGAGAGTGGCATCTTTTTACCAGCTGGTCGTGCAGGCAGCGCTGGTAGGCGGGAGCATCGCATGGGGCTCGATTGCTGACGTGGTCGGTGTGAGAATATCCCTGATTGTTGCCGCTGCCTCGTTTGGGGCGGGTCTTGCAATCCGATACCGGTACAGGCTGATGGGCGAAAAGGCGCCGGACCTTTCTCCATCGGTAAGGTGGCCCGCGTCAGAGCTTATATCGTCGGCGGGGTATGACGAAGGCCCGGTAATGGTCCTGATTGAATACGTCATTGACCCGGCGAGGATTGAAGAATTTACCGCCGCGATGGACAGGGTGAGCGTAATTCGCAAGCGCGACGGCGCCTTCTTTTGGGGGCTCTTTCGACACGACTCAAAGCCGAACGTCTTTGTCGAGAGCTTTTTGGTCGACTCGTGGGTCGAGCATCTCCGCCAGCACGAACGCGTAACGGTTGCAGACAGGCAGGTGTTGGACAGGGCAATTTCATTTCACACGGGCGCAACCCCTCCGGCAGTGTCGCACTTTATTGCCGAGTCTTCAGCCTGACGGCTGGCGAGAATAGTAAAATTGGTCGCGTCCGGATGCAATGGTATTGCAGCTTCGTTGGGGCACATCTAGCATAAGCATGCTGAGGGGTGACATCGTGGACCAGGACGCCGACGCGATCGTGAATGCCGCGAACTCGAGTCTTTACGGCGGTGGCGGCGTTGATGGCGCAATTCACGCCAGAGGCGGGCCGCAGATACTCGCAGAGTGCAGGCGCGTCAGGCAGACCCTGTGGCCAAACGGGCTGCCGACAGGGATGGCGGCTGCCACCGGCGGAGGGAACTTGAAGGCCAGAATTGTGATCCACACCGTCGGGCCAGTATGGTCTGGCGGCCTCCTCGATGAGCCCAGGCTGCTGTCTGGCTGCTACCGCAACTGCCTGGCGATTGCAAACCAAAGTTCAGTGAAAAGCATTGCATTTCCCGGGATAAGCATCGGGGCGTACGGATATCCTTTGGAGGCGGCCACAAGAATTGCTTTATCGACTGTCTGGGAGTTTGCCGAAAAGAAAGGGGCCCCAGAAAGGATTGCCTTTGTTCTGTTTGACGAGCGGACGCTTCAGGTCTACCGGCAGACGGCTGCCGAGCTTGATCAAGGCCGCCTGAGCTCAGACAGACTTTAGGCGCTTTGCCATCCGCTGGCGAGCTTCAATTACCCGAAGCTGCTCTTCGAGCAGCGTCCTGTACCCAATGAGCATCCTCTCCTGGTCGGCATAGTCCTGTGTCTGAATGACTGCCATGGTTTGCTCAAACGAAGCAGCAAGGTTTTCCGCATATGGCGAAAGCCTGCTGATGTCCCTTGCGTCCCTTTTAGCGTCAATATTGTCCGGCCGCATCGCATCGCGGTTTTCAATCACCTTGTTTGTAGTCTCTTTCAGTTTTTCCTTTGCAGCCGTTCCGACTGCACTTGCAAGCTCCTTGAGGGACTCGCCGGCCTGGTGTGCCTTTGCCGATACCGTCTCCTCTGCCGGCTGACTCACTTCGCGCTTGTACGTTATCACGTCCGCACTGTCCGCGTCGACTATAATGTCAGAAGGCGAGACGGATTCAGAAGGACTTCTCTTGTGTTCAATAACCACGGTTTCTTCCTCGAGGCTCTCTTCAGGGTAATCGGGGTCTGCCCCGCTGACGCCTTCGCTTCCGCTCATACTGGATATTGACGCTCTCTAATGCTTATTACACCTTCCAAACAATCCTCAATAACCAATCATCATTTAACTGGCGGCTGCTAAAACAGTTAAACCCGATATTTTTCATGCTGTTATCATGAGCTATCCCACCCAGGAGGACGAACTGCGAGCCAAGGAGGCGCAGGCTGACAGCATCGCGCGAACCGAGCAGTCAAACTTTGTTGCCTCATTCCAGCAGATACCGAAAAGAAATGGCGCGAGACTGCAGGAGCTGTCGCAAAAGATAGTTCGCGAGTTCAACGGGACGATGGAGAGTGCAAGGCTCGAGCCATACGAGCGCCAGGAAGACCTGATGGCAGAGCTTAAAAAACTGCTACAGGAAGAGTCAAACGTGGTCCAGGCAAAAAAGGAATTTGCAGCCAAGGTGGCAGGGTCAAAGCACGAGCCTTAAGCCCCGGGCTTTAGCGTTCTGGCCAGGTCCATCCTTGCCTGAACAACCTGCATTTGTTCCCGCAGGAATTTTTGATAGCTGTCGAACAGCGCCGCCTGTTCTTCATAGCCCTCTTTTCCTATTTCCATTATAGCTTCTTCAAACAGCAGCAGAGTCTTGTCGATTCTGCTGCCAAGATGGCCTATTTCGCGGCTGTCCGCGGCAGCTGAAACATCAGAGTACGAGCGAGCTTTTTCGGCCGTATCTCTGGCCGCTTCCTTGGCCTTGGCCGCGACTGCGCGGGCCAGGTCGCCTACGGACTCTGCAGTCTTTTTCGCATTTGCTGACACCTGGTCGTCTGAAGCTGTGTCGTATTCCATCAAAGATAGATCTGCGCCAAGCCTAATAAGCCGTTTTTTGAGTGTGACAGCAGAATCATCTAGAAGTATCAGATCTGCGGTTCCGTCTATGCATTTCTAGAATCTGCAGATATCTATTTTAGCACATCTCCTGCAAAGATTCCGGACATGTCAAGAACGTTCGTCGCGGAGCAGTCGTACTACTTCAAGTCGCCGCCGGGAAAAGTGTTTGATTCGCTTACAGAGCCGGGGCTGCTTGTCAAGTGGTTTCTCTCCAAAGCAAAGTTGGACAAAAAAAGTGGCGGTGCATACCAGTTTGACTGGATTGGCGGCTACCACATGGAAGGCAAGGTGAAGGAGTTTGAAGAGGGCAAGAGGGTGACGTTTTCAAGGCATGACAAGATACCTAGCGGCGAGATGGTCGAGACCAGCGCGTCGTTTCAGGTTGAAAAAAAGGGCAGCGGGTCGATCCTGAGCCTGCGGCACTCTGGCTTTAGAGACCCCGAACACCTTGCGGAATGCTCGTCGAGGTGGGCGTACTATCTGACCAATCTAAAGTCGGTCCTTGAGTACGGCCACGACCTCCGGTCCGAATACGACTGGTAGAATCTATTTGAAAGCGTAGCTGTAACTCGGGCTTACAACCCTGCCGCCGTCGACTATTAGGTACTCGCGCTCTATCGGCTTTCCGGAGAGGAACCGATCGATGCAGTCCCGCACCCCGTCGGCGTACCTCTTTTGCGCCTCAAGCGTCGTGCCAGAGTAATGGGGAACCATCGCGTGGTTGGGCATGTGCCGCCAGGGGTGGCTGGACGGCGCAGGTTGCGGATACCAGACATCGCCGGCGTAACCCGCAAGGTGTCCTTTCTCAAGCGCCTCGACCAGCGCGGCGGTATCGACAATTTTCCCTCTGGCAGTGTTTACAAGGTAGGCGCCCTTTTTCATGCGAAACAGCACGTCGCGGCTAAACAGGCCGTCTGTTTCAGGGGTAAGCGGAGTGTTTATCGTAATGACGTCGGACCGCTCGATAATCTGGTCCAGCGGCGCGTACCTCGCGCCCAGGATTACTTCCTCCGCGGTCGTCAGCCGCCTGTTATCGTAATAAAACATTGTAACATCAAAGGCCTTTAGCCTGGCGCATACTCGCTGGCCGATCCTGCCGGTCCCGACGATCCCGACGGTCTTGCCTTCCAAGTCGTGCGCATTGGACGCTATTTCGGCAATGTCCCACCTTCCCTCAAGCACCTGCTTGTACGCGGGAATGTAGTTTCGTACTAGTGCAAGTATGTGCATTACAACCTGCTCTGCGACGCTGACAACGTTGCTGCCGGTGATTTCTGCGACAGTGATTCCCCGGCGGGCCGCTGCCGCTAGGTCGATGTGGTCGGAGCCGATTCCTGCGGTGAGCACGAGTCTGAGCTTGGGGGCCTTTGCGATGCGCTCCTGCGTGACGTATGCAGGCCAGAAGGGCGTGGTAATGAGAATGTCAGTATCGGGAAGATTCTTTTCAAGCTCTGTGTCCTTGTCTGTCAGGACCACAAGCTCGTGTCCCTTGTTCTTTAGAAAGTCACGGAGTCCCAAGGCATTTTCGGCACTTCCTAGCAGTTCGGGGTTGCGCTGCGCCGCTGCGCCACCAGAGTAGAGCACCGCCACTATTTTCAAGCATAGAGTATGCGACCAAGGTAAGAGATAAGCGCTTTGGTTGCAGTTACCCCGCGCCAGTGTACCTAACTATAAAGTCATGGGCCAGCCTTGCTGCATACGTGCTTTGAGAAATCCCTGTTGAATATGCCAAGGGGCTTTTCGCCGTCGGTAATCCGGTATATTGGCTTGTTGCACTGGTTACAGTTCTCATGGAACCGAGTCATGCCCATTCTCGGGCAATTCGATTTTAATCCTTCATCTAGTAATCTTGTACTACACTA
The DNA here is from genome assembly GCA_039938515.1 of Nitrososphaera sp. Classification (NCBI taxonomy): domain Archaea; kingdom Thermoproteati; phylum Nitrososphaerota; class Nitrososphaeria; order Nitrososphaerales; family Nitrososphaeraceae; genus Nitrososphaera; species Nitrososphaera sp. Next base: position 38,307 of record JBDUUL010000019.1, read on the forward strand.
TGATAGAATGTGTTCCGCTTTCAGCCTTAGCGTAAATTGCCGCAAACATTTCTCTATTGTTAACTCGGGAGTACAAAAAAAGGGAGGTTAGTTGGCAGCGGCCAAACCAACTATTCCTTTCACGCTGCCGACCGTCTGAATCAGGCCGAGGGTCCCGTCAGAGTGTACCTTGAACGCCTGGATCTCGCTTGTGCCCGAGTCCACAACATACAGGTACTTGCTGCCGTGGCTCAGTGCCATGTCCGTGGGAGCAGCGTCCGTGCTTGCACTCAGTCCCTGCAACAGGCTGAGCGATCCATTGCCCGCGATAGAGTAGCTTGAGATGGTGTTGCTGTGGGCATTGGTGGTAAATGCAATCTTGTCGTCTGAGGTGATGACTACCCAGCAGGCCGCCGCATAGCCGTCAGTGACCGAGCCGCTAATCGTAGTTAGCGCGCCGGATTTGGACACCGAGTATGATGAGAGAGCTCCACTGACAGCCTCGCTTACTACAATGTGACCCCTGTTGTCAACTGCAAATCCAAACGGAGTAATGCCACGAGACGTGTTCAGTACTGGACCTGACGCAACACCCTTCGGGTCGACGGTGTAAGTGTCGATTGTGTTTGTCGACTTTTCAGTCACTATGAGAAGGTTACCCTGTGGATTGAAGGATATCTGGGCAGCTGCTGCTACTCCAGAGAGCGGCTTGATAGAATGCGGGATTGCGAAGAGCTTGCCTGACTCAAGGTGGTAGCCTGCAATGTTGCCTGCTGAGGTTGTGCCGTTGTCTAGCACGTAAACTACGTTACCACTTGCCGTGATGCTGATTGGCCTGATGCCGTTCGAGCTGACCTTGTCTGTTAGCGTAAGCGACAGCGCCGGGTTCTTGGTCAACTTGAAGACAGAGATTTCGTTGCTGCCTGCATTAACAGCTAAAAGCCAGTGGCCGTTGTCAGCAGTTGTAATCGAACCCTGACTTCCCAGTCCCGCACCTGTGCCTGACCCGCCGGTTGGAAATGTTCCTGCGATGCTGATGCTGCCGTTCGCTGCCCTGTCGTATGCGACGATGCTGTTGCCTGACGCAGAGTTTGTCATGGTAAACACGGCGCCTGCTGCCGCGCTATTGCTTGTCTCAGCTGCAGCAAACCGCCCTGTGCCTGAAACAACCAGGGACAGCAAAGCTGCCGCAAAGACCACGGATAGAAAACGCATCTTGTTCATTTCAAGCGAGCATCCTTCGCCTTTGTTATTACCATTTATCCAAATTCATTCCAGATCTCGGAAATCAGTCCAAAAAAGCGGGGGCAATGACTGTCGTAGGAGTGCATTTCTTTGGGCGAGCACATTGGCTGAATCGGCAGTCCGAAAAGTAGATAATTCATCAGTGTCATGTCTGGGCATTACCCACTAGATTCTAAATACTTGGAGCCACGATGCTTCGTCCGGTTTGGCTTACAGGATTCTAAGCGAGGAGCAAAAAAGGTACCTTGGCGAGCAGCTCGCGTTGGCAGTGCTGGACAAGGAGGCTCCGAATCCAGCTGACCTTGAGCGGGCGGCCCTGATTTTTTACGATGTCAGCCGGTTTGGATACATTTTAGTAGACGACGTGGTGCGAGAAATGCTTGCAAAGTCCGGCAGGCGCTATTCCGATGCAATGCTTATTCTGCTGGCGGATATGGCAAATGCGATTTCGTCGCTTGCGTCCGCGCTCAACAATCAGGGGATTCTCAGAAAGCGCATGGCAAAAGAGGACCTCGAGTCGCTCTCGCTCTCGGCGTAACAATTTCTAGGCAATCGCTCCGGATAAGCCTGAGCCTAGGCGCAAAAACGCGCATAATTGGGAAGAGCATATGCCTCAGTAAACACATCTGGTGTTCCTTAGGTAATCTAGAACCTGTCCATCAGTGGCAGGCTGCTCAACATGAACCCATTTGTACGCATTTGATGGTGATGGCTCAGTGCAGGTAGCGTTCATACTTACCAGCTTGGCATATGGATAATTCTGTATGTTGTCATATGTCTCGTCATACGTTACAAAAAGGTCCAGCCTGCGAACTGTTTCTTTGAATCCGTCGCCATTTGTATCGACTGACTTTCGAACAATATAGTCAAACGTAATGGTCTTGTCGCCTCTTGAAAAGCCATAAGTCGTAGCGTTGGAAGGGTATTTTGAAAAGAGAAGCTTTACCTCAGGGAGCTTGTTGGGAGTGTTAAATTCAAGCAGTTGACCTGAACCGGGAGGAGTGCCCTCTGAGAGTATGTATGAATAGAAATACCAGACGGATGCAATCAAGATGACGCCAACTGCCAGTCCCACAACGACGGGCAGAGTTAGGTGGTTCTTTTGCATCAGCCTTGACCAATACTATTCTAGCAGTAATTGAAACTATCGAACGGTGTCTGTAGCGAGTTAACAGCGAACTGTTCATACCTCAATGACCAGACAAGATTAAGCCCTGCAACTCAGCTCACAAAACTTATGGACAACCGAATTGCCATGCCTGTTTCGACACATTTTTCACTTGGCTGTCGATTCACGGAGTTTGATTTTCGGGCTTCAGGACTCAAATACCTCATCACGGGTCTTGCGGAAGAACAGTCGAGATGTCAAAGGCGGCTTTCGTAGTAATGTCGCAGCTGAGGTCAAGATTGTAATTAGCAGATTCAGATGTAATGTTAATCCTGCCAGCCGAGCAGTAGTAATGCGAGTACTCTATCCAGTACTGAAGCAGAACCAGGTACGTCTTGTTGTTTTGCAGGTGAGTCTTGTAGTGAGGTATGGCATTCTCGTCTGAGAAGTTGTAGACAGTATCAGCGCGTGTATAGTTCTTGGCTGACTCGTCAACAAAATATACAAAAGCTGTCTTGAGCGGCCGCGTGACATCTGGTCGCATTGATGGCGTCTGAGTCAAACTGTGCGTCAATATTGCGTCGCCTTCAATGGTAATGTTTGTTGGCAAACTTTTAGCGTTGGACGTGGTGTTGTTCTGGGCGGCAGCATAATAGGCCACAACAACTCCAAAAACGGCAGCAATGGAAAAACCGATAACTGCTTGTGCTTTCAACTGTAGGCGTTAGTTTCGGCTAGGTAATTACTTTTGTAGTCCAGTCGAGCAAGAATCCTTGGACGGACCTGAAACGCATCTGTTTTATCTCTATCAGGAAGCATAGAAGATGGCAAGGACGGCATTCGTCGCTCATTGTCGAGCATGCCTGAGGACTAGAAATTTTAAGAGTACAAGCAATCGTAAAGTTATGCCCCGCATCATGAAATGCACATGCGGCAGTAGAGAAATGGTAGAGCCAAGGTACGGTGATACGGACTTCCAGTACACAGGGCGCAGGAAATGCAGTAATTGTGGCAAGCGCGGCGAGTGGAAGATACTGTCTGAAGAAGAAGCAAAATTGGACTAGCCTGCAGCCACAGAGTCACAGAACCGTCAAAGCATGTATGCCCCAACAATCTCTACAACGGCAGAACCTGCATCAATTGGGATTCGTACAACTGTCCATGCTCTAGTATGATTCCATGTGACGGGCGTGTCAATATCATCTACGAACGCTGTCAGTGCACTGCTGTCGCTACTTCTTGGCGGGCATTTCGAGCAAGCAGGACTAATGAGCGCGTCCAATGTTGAATTTGGAAGGTACAGTATCAGCGTAGTTGCATTTGGTGCTTCGATGTTCACTCTAAGTCCCTGCCCGCCCGGGATTGCCGTCATGTTTACTACTTTAGCAACCCTGTCTTCAAACTGGTAGTGCATTGAGTAGCTATTGTTATCGATGGTTAAATCGTACGTCTGAAATTGATCCTTGGTAGAAATCGAAGAAGGAACCTGTAGCTGATGCACTGCGAATAATGCCAGCAAGCAAATGCCCGCAGCGAGTCCCGCAACGGCCGGTACTGCTAAACCTGGCATGTCTTACCAGCTGTTTTTCACAAGTAATTCAATGTTATCTAATTCTGATACGTCCCAATAATCGTGACCGAGCTTTGATATGCTTCAATTGGTATTGCAAGTATCCTGTACTTGTCAGGCATTTCGTTGATTCCAAGTTCCCTTGACCATTGGCTGTCTTTGCTCGATGGGTATTCAGTAAAGTTCTCAAGCACCCTACTATCGACTGCTACTTGGAAATGCTCGTCTCTATTGAGTGGAGTTTTCGAATCCAGCAGCTGCCTTGGTATTGCAATTTCAAGCGTTCCGCTTTCTAATGGGTTGATGGATATTTCCAGAGCTTTGGATACAGAGGCATTATCAAAGGTGATGTTTTGTATTGTTCCATGGAACTTTAATGGAATTTGATAGGTGTTGCCGCCTACCTCAAGCGTATACGAGCAAACTTGTCCAATTTGGCAGCTGACCTGATTGGTTGAATTGATTGTCAGATTGCTAGCAAGAGTCCATCCTTTCTGTTTCAGTAACGCCTCATGAGATAGCTTTACACAATATGGTTTTCCGTGCGTATCTAGAAACAATGCATATTGAGAAGCGGCTAACTCCTTTTGTGGGCAGATGACATCAGTTGGAGATACTCCTGCCTTTAGTTGTTGCAATGGGCTAATGGAGCCATCGTGCCTCGTTGGTACGTTCGGAACGACTGTTCGGGATATGCAGCTGTCAGGTACGCTATCGCCATGGAATGCCATCTCGCTTGGATAAGAAGTCCAAGCCAGCCCCACGGTTGAGGAGCTGTTTACTGGCAGCGAAATAACGTCAAAGCAATCCGTCGTTGTAATGACGCTGGCATCAAAAGGGGTGTCTACACCATTGACAAAGAATGCAAGCTGGTCTTGAACTGATGCTCCAGGGACATTGGTTAATGGATAAATTCGAGGGACCATTACGTCGAGAGTGCCATTATTTGAGTTGCCTATTCGGGCTGAAATACTACCCCCTTTAAAGTCAAACCTGTCTATTGTTGAATTCACGCCCCTATAGTATATCTTGAAAACCTGATCAGGTTTGTCTGTGTATAGAAACTGACCAACGCTATAGATAATGTTCCAATTTTTTTGCAAACTAAATCGCTCGTAAAATTGTGGCGAGGTGGTATCAGATAACAAAATCCTAAAGTCATCAATGGTTAATACTTGTATGCGAAGAGTAAAGTTTCCGCCGCTAGTTCCAATGGAGCAATGTCGAATATTGATCAAGCCACCAGGTTCGGCTAGCCAATCAGAAATGAAAGGATTCTGCATACCTGTAACTTGTGGCTGCATGCAATTTCCATCACTAGGCATTTCAGGATGCGTAAGGTTGAGCAACAATACTCCGCTCTCTGTTGAAAAATAATTGTCAAGCAATGTCTGATCGCCGCTCGGAGTTACTCGGTCAAGCGTCAATCGAAATGTTGCGCCATGTATAGTTTGATTTGTCTTTGAGTCGTAAAGGCGAATCTTCATTATCGTATCTTCATTGGGGCTATCTGAAACTGCTACAGGCGTTACCCAGAAGTCAATCGCAGCCGTTCGATTGCCCACAGTTCCATATGGAATAGAACGCGATTGTGCGTGGGCTGTAATCATTGGGGTGGAAAGTAGCAAAGTCAATGAAATTAATGCGAAAGTGAGTAATGACACTGGCGAGGCCTGCATCATGAATCGTTCATCATTTCAAGTGAACGAATTATGCTGTCGGTGTGATATAACTGCAAATACACCTACGATTGCAATTGCCATAACCACTATCGATATTCCAAATTCAGGCACCATATTAGTCCCTATTATCTGAATAGTGCTCACCCCAGAAGGATAATCGAACGATACGACTCTGGTATACCTGCCACATGTTTCGCTACCTATATGATGCACAAAGGCCGGATTGTTTGTTATGTTAGTAATAAATTGAATGTCATCGCCGCCAGCCTGCCAAGCAACAGAGCTGTCACCAGATTCGCTACAGCCAATTTGGTTTGTGGCTGAATGATTTGCATTAAAAATAGCGCGCGGAAATTCCACAGAGAACAACCTTTCTTGGTCGCTGGAATTATCGTAATAATCTTTGATTGTGACGGTAACTGTTTTAGTTGAGGTATTGGCGGTCATGTTCTCAATAGTTCCATTGTCCAAAAAGCCATAGCGTATCGGATATGTTTGATTTGCGATCGTTAGGTTGTATACGTGAGTAAGTCCGGCTTGAGGTATCGGCAATCCAAGTAAATGCAGTGGATGACAATCTGCTGAAATAGCACCGCCGGGGCGGATAAACGCCGTCACATTTTCAGGGTTAAGCCTATCTTTTGGTAGGCTGCACACAAAATTAGACTGAATTATGCCAAATTGAGGAATGTAATACCTGTCTTCAAGCATATTGCAATTTCCCTGGCTGTCAAAGCCTGTAATGTTGTATGTTATCCATTTCATATTTGTGGAATCATCAGGACGTGTCAGATTCATGTATGTAGGCCGACATGATTTGAGAAGGTCTGCGCATCCAGAATCCTGGCATCTAGGAACATCAGCTTGTGCCTGACGAGAGATGGTTCCTGCTTGAGCTAGGATTAGCGTTAGCACGAGAAAAAGGAAAAGTACTTTATGCTGCACTTTCTCCTAGCACGATAATACTTCGGCCAGATTAACCTTATTCACCAATGCTCCATTACGAACATCTCGAACGCCTTTGTTGACAAGAGTTGAGTTTCAAAAACACTCATGTTTGAGGAGCAAAACAGCCACTTGCGAAAGCGTCTATCATGCTTACATTTGACAAGGCTGCATTCAAGGTCATGCCGCCAACTCCGCATCCTATTTCCAAGGTCAGAGGATGAAGAGATTGTCCTAATACTGAAATGTAGAGGCGATGGGAACCAGATTCAATCATTGTAGGAGTATCGACCTGTCTATCTATTGCATATGTAACGCTTGTCATAGGCGTCCCATAGTCATATCTGTCTACACTGACAATTGCATCAGGGTACTTGTTCATGAAATACTTGACTTCTGGAACATTGCTGTACCGTGCAATCAATTCTTTGTCAGACAGCAGATTGTCTGAGCGAACAAATTCAGAGAATATTGCGATGGTAGCAATTCCCAAAGCCAGGCCAACTAATATGGGAATCACAGAGCCTGATTGCACAGTTGCGATTTCAAGAGAGGATGCAATTGAACTTTACGCTCATAAAATAAGTCAGTGTTTCGCCAGCCAAAATCAAGGCTCAATACGAGATTCGATTGCCTCAATGAGGAAAGTGGCAGTTAAGCAAAGCCTATATCTCAAGGCAACTGAATTGCTAATACGCACTTTCTGGTCTGCTTGCTGATATTCGCTTTGCTACTGGAGTGTTTACAAACGTCTGCGAGTTTCGCTGATCAACCCAGCAGCAATGTTTGGAATGTTGGCAAAGGCGTAGGTATTGGCACCTTTGTGAAATACCATGTCGTAGTTAGAGGCATCGGAGACATAGACGCCAAACAAATCAACCCATCGATAAATGACGTTTTTAACATAACGCTTCACTTCAAGAGTTTTGATAGCAAATACGGTGCATGGACGGTATCAGTAGACGAAGAAAACGTCTCTTCTGACCAAGACCAGGGCTTCCCACCACGAAACCTCAATGATACAATCTATCTTGCAGATCAAAACATGTCCATTTTTGCAGACAAGGACTCGCCGTATAGTGTTCTCAACCGGCAGTCCTTTGCCGTTCCAAATATCTATGGTGATGCGCTTGGTGCAGTGATAATTTGGTTTTCAAAACCCGCAAAAGACATTTCTGCGGACAGTTCGGTATGTGCCTACCAGTCTTGTGATTGGCGATACCATGTAATTGGAATAGAGAACACGACAACTCCTGCAGGTACTTTTTCCAACACTACAGTGCTTGCACTTTACGGACCAAACCAAATTGGCAAGTTCACTAGCACTGCCTATATCGACAAGGACTCTCCGTTTCCAATTAAAGGCTCAATACTTTCGCGGTCAGGTTGCGGCATAAACATAGGACAAGTGAATGGCACGTGCTCTGCAAATATTTCAGATTATGAGCTGATTGGATATCGAAATATCGCCAGTAATGGTAGTGAGCTGACTACCAAGAGCATTACTTGGAATGACCACAGCTATGAAATACGATACTCCATGGTCAATGGAACGGTATCATCTGCAAATGCCACTAGAGGAAATCTGCACCTATTCCTTAACGATACTGGTCAAGGAGCAGGTCTGCTGACGCTTGAATTACCCTTGCACCTTGTAAAACCACTGCTTGGAAACGGTAGCGATTCAGAATCCGTGGGAGAGCAACTTGCAGTCTTTGTCTACGACATAGACACAACTAACTTTGTAACAGAATCGACATGCGACACTCTGACAATAAAGATACCCACAGACTTGGGATCGGGTCAGGTCACCGTCGTTGGTTCTGATGGCATAATGGGTGAATATCCAGCACCAGCTCCTACTGACGTGGCAAACGTATCTCCTACATTGCAGGTCGATAACAAACAGTTTAGGCTTAATACTTTGACAAATGCAGATAGCTGCAGCTTTTCTTTGGACACTGGTACGAAGACTCTGCACGTTGCCATCCGAAATCCTGCCTTTAAATCTGGATATATGAAAATCACGCTGCCCCATGAGCTCCTTGGAGGTAACTATACGGTGCTTGCAGATGGCGAACCTTTTAGCAATTACACTATTCTCGCCGATAATTCAAATCGCACAACAATCGTGACATGGTATAGCCCAAAAGTGGCGTCACTCGATATAGTTGGTACATCCGTTGTTCCAGAGTTTCCATCAATACAAGCGGGATTTGCATCGTTAGCGGCTATTTTTAGTGTCATTATTGGTGTGCGAAGAACACGCCATTCCTAATGACTATGATGATTCGACTGGCTTTCAACCGGTAAAGATAGCATTCCGAACAGCTTGAATCTCTCAAGTAAATATTCTTAATAATTGGAATTGGCTTGCCAAAACCACGCCTTTCATTTCTTGTGCGAAGCTGGTCTTAGCCTCCTGCGTGACATTAGTTCTGCTTTGTCTGCCTGCTTATGGCTTTGCGCAGTCAAGGCTCAACTCTCCATTGGAAATTCAACCTCCACTTCAAGTTGCGTCGCCGGATGGTGATTACAAAGTTGTACTGAACTGGACGCCTGTTATCATACGATCAGCCAGCAACGTTACCTTCTCTATTGCCTTTGAAAAAACCAATGGCACAGCCCTGTCAAACGTCACCTATGACTTTGAAGTCAAGGCACAACAAGAACCGATAGTACAAAAGAGAAACATTTCAGCCTATGCTATTTCTGAGCAGCAATTGAGACTACCGAATATTGGGCTACAACCTTTGCAGGTCGGCATTTATGTTATATCTATCAACGGGATGCCCGTTGACCACAGTCAAACGTCTTCTTTCAATTTGTACATGATTCCAACAGACACTGAGATGCGGCAATGCAGTTCACTTGGTATTGTTGAAGATAACTGTAACATCGAGCATGTGGCATTTTTCTCGTCTACCAATCAACCTGTGTTTATCCTAAAGACGCAAGGTGGCAAAGTCCCTCTAGACGTAGGTGTTGAGCCAATCTGGGGCAGCGATGGCAACGTACAATTCAAAATCAACTTTTCTCCATTGCAACAAAACAATGCGCTTACTCCGTCTGTTCACTATGACCTCAAGATATTCAGAGACAATGGAACCGCTGTTTCAGCTGAACCTGTCTACGATTATGTGAGGACACTTATGATAAACTGTCCTCCTGTAGGATACTTTTGTTCCTTTGCCGTTGCACACAATGGGACAACTATAGTTCCAGACGTGTCTTCTAATTTGCCGCTAAAACTTGACGCAGGCAACTACAGGCTCAGAATTGAGGTGTACAGCGTATATGCCAATCAATCAGACGATCCTAATAGTCCTGCAGTTGTGGAAATGCCAATACAGGTTACGCCAGAATATCCATTTGCACAGGCAAGTATTGGAGTGCTGGCGGTTGCCTTTGGTGCAATTGTTGGTCTTGGACGAAAGACGCATTCTTTCAGATGACCGCAAGGCTTCGACTGGCTATCAAGTGGAAAGAATAGCAGCTGGATAAAACCTATATCTTAATGCAGATGCATTCGTCGTACGAATATCATACTTTATCTCACGATACTTTGCTGCTTTGCATTCTTGCTATCTCTGCCCTCAACATGTATTGCCCAAAAGCCGTTGAGTTCAAACAACACTAATCCAGACAATACTTGGTATTTCGGTAAGGGAATCAAGCCCCACAGTTACTTGCTCTACAAGTACGGAAGCTATTCTGTTGACAACAATGGAACAATGACCCTTGGTTCCAGTGAGTATTACTTTGCGGTGTACTATGACCACTTCGATAATTTGACAAGCTCTTGGAGCGGCAAGGTAATTACAAACCAAGTAAGCCCAACATCGATTAACAATTTCACCTTGGTTCCCCGTCGGGCTATCGGCGATACTAATCTTGTTTACAACTACCATGAGAATGCTGCTGGCTCGTTGACTAAGCGGCAGGAAGCCCTAGATCAAGCTGCAAGAAACTACAACTTTGGCGTACATATGCTGTACGAGTACGCTCCTTATCCCAGGAGCCTTTCTGACAGCAACTGGTCTTCAGTAGACCACCCGGCATCTTATGCCAAACTGAACGGAACCAAGATGGTGACCGTAGAAGCTGGAACATTCAACTGCACTGAATTGGACGTAAAGGATGGATACTGGGAGGACAACAAGGCATGGATAAACAAAGACCTGCCGTTGCCCGTCAAGGGCTCGTCTTATACGAGCTCTAACGGTACATCTCATCATTACGTCAAATACTATTCAACTTATCGTCTCGCGGCAATAGGCAACAACATGCCAACGGTGGCGGAGTTTCCACCAAAGACGGCTACTATGGTTTATTCCATGAATGGTCAAGTGCCAGTAGACGTGTCAGTCATGCCAATCTGGACGCAAGGGGGCAATGTACGATTTAACCTCACCTTTTTCCAAAAGGGGACGTCTATGCCACAGGCAGCAAACTATGATCTGTGGATTCTAAATCAAACGGGCAAGGTGGTTTACAAGGAAACAAGCTACGGGGTTTATACTGTGCCACCAGAATTGCAAGTCTCAAAGGGTGCAACTTCTCAAACAACGGTACCCGACGATCCGACAAGAAATATCCATCTTGAAAATGGAAACTATGTTGTCAGAGTGATAGTAGTCGGTGTTGATAATAATCCCATTGACACGGAGAGCGTAGATTTTCCAATGCAGGTGACACCGGAATTGCCATCAATGCAAACAGGGATTGCAGCATTGACAGTTGCCTTGGGCGTAATTATCAGTCTTCGAAGAATACGCCAATCGTAGCGGCTGCGCGCTGCTGGTTATCTCATGCAATGATAATATTCGCTGGCTTAGTAGCTATCAACTGTTATTATCTGGGATTTTCCCAAATCTGCAAAGCTGGTATTTGCATACAATGTATGGTAAACAGGCTCGGTAAAATTACTTACACCGGAAGGACGATATGACACCGTGTAAGGAGCAGCCTGTACCTGTATGTGTACAAAGTCGCCCGGAGTGAGCCGAGCGGTATTGAACAATTGTATATGCTGAGACGGCGGCAACTCCGCCCAGCCTTCGGTGCTGTCCGCTGCAAAGCAATCGCCGCTTTGTTCGTCGCAAACCCGATATCCAATTATCGATATTGTACGCGGCGACGCTACGAAAAGTGTATACATTGACACGTGACACGGAGAGAAAGGACAGGAGACAGGTGCTCTTAGCACATACTCGACCTTGGCGCTAATCTGAAGAGGATTAGCGGCAGACCAAGGGGCATCTCGCAATATGTCTGTAGCCTGCTGCTGAGGCGAAGGATAAGTAGTAGTCAAAAGGACCCAGACTGGCAGGATTATTCCAATTGCGATGGCGGTGCCAGCTAGTATCCATATTGTTTGCCTGCTCATGTCGCGTTCAGGTGCTGAATCTGACATGAATTCACTTGTACCACTGCGGGTCTGTAGGCAAACAGTCATAGTTCTTCAGTTCTTGAATGGCTGCAGTATCATAGCCGTTGTACGGCTCATTCGCATAGGAATGAGTTGCTCCTCCTCCCCCTATACTTCCAAATGAGCCTTGACTTATGCAATCATAGTCCGAGCTAACAGGCTGCCAAACTCCACCAGTATGGTTAACTCGAACGGAGAGGATCAGAGTCATAGAGAGACGCATCCGCTCATAATTTGAGGCTGTCACATTCCCAGTGCTGTTGTCAAATGGAATGCCACTAGGATTGAGAATGCCGCCTGTCTTGATGTCATGATATGCGATATAGGGTACATACTCCTCAAATCCAACTGTCGACGAGCCATTAGTACTCTGATTGTAGATAAGCGAACCGCTTGCTAAGCTGACATTTGCCTTTGGATAAAGGTAGAGAAATGCCCTTGCAATCGAAGTAGTCTTGGCACCATCGATAGCCGTTTCATTAGCCGGATTTGTAAAAGAGCCAAGAACTTGGATATTTGATGCAGGCGGTAAGACTGGGGCTAGTATGGCAAATACTACAATGAATGCAATGCCGGTTGCCAGACCCGTGACCACCGCAGCAGTCAAGGCGTTACCCTGAAGCACAGTTGTGATTTGAAGAGAAGTTCAAAATGAATTTTATGTTCGTGCAAAGTCCCGGTCGTGACTTCAATGACTTACTAGTGGCAATAAGGTCTAAGCAAAGCCTATATCTCAAGGCAACTGAAATGCTGATACGCACTTTCTGGTCTGCTTGCTGATATTCGCTTTGCTAGTGGGGTGTTTTCAAACGTCTGCGAGTTATGCTGATCAACCCAGCAGCAATGTTTGGTATGTTGGCAAAGGCATCAAGCCCAACACTTACTTGCTTTACAAGTTCGGGAGCTATTCTATCAATATTAATGGGACCGTAAGCTCGGACACTTCCAAAGACTACTATCTGGCAGTATACTTTGACCACTTCGACAACTCCACAGACTCTTGGAATGGCAAAGTTCTTACAAATCAGGTAAACCCGATTTCAATAAACAACTTCACGTTTTCTCCCCAGAAAGTGAATGGCTGGTATGTCGCCTATAACTATAATGCTCCCTGCATTGATTGCATAACACCACAAGAGGCTGCCCTAGACGAGGCTGCAAGAGTCTTTGGCTACCTTCAGCGATTTGGAGATTTCTTTCCATACCCCGGTAAGAGCCTAAGCACTAATTCAGTCACCTCGACAATTAGTCCTTTGAGTACTGCTATAATCAACGGAACGCGATTGATTACAGTCGAGGCTGGAACCTTCAATTGCACGGAATTGGAAGGTGAAGGCTCTACAGCATGGATAAACCATGAACTGCCGTTTCCAGTCAAGGGTTCGTCTTTTAATGGAGAATCATATTCGTCGGCTACAAAACAAGGATTCATGTATTACACCTCATACCGTCTTGTGGCTATGGGTAACAATTTTCCGACAGTGCCAGAATTCCCGTTTATGCCAGCAAGTATCGGAGTCTTGGCGGTTGCCTTTGGTGTTATTATTGGTCTGCGAAGAATGCATCAGCCTTAGCAACTGCCGGGAAATTTCGTTACTTTCGAGAGAGATGGCTGCTGGCTACGGACACAAAAAGTTTGCTAAGCTGTCCACATGATAAGAAGTCGATTCTCCCCGACATACCGCTCAATATTGGAGATATCAATGTGCGCCGCAAGCCATACGAGCTCTACGCACTAATTGTAAAGGCAGTGCAAATTGCCCCTGAACTAAAGATTATTCAAGGTAACGAGGAAGCACTCAAACTGAGAATTTCCATTCTAAACAAAGATTTGTCCGAGTCATCTTATGATATTGCAATAAAGTTCAAAGGTAATTACTCGATCGCAAGGATGACACCATTAAATTTGGGCGACTGGAATCGCATCTCGGCTCACAGGAAAGCTTTGGTAACTGCGCTAACTAGATACAGCTTGTATTAGACTTTGACATTGATAACGCCAATTTTCAATTATGCAAGCCAGTCTTGCTACCTTCCTAACGGTCATTGGTTCGGCCATTGTTCTTGCACGCAAGAGAACTCGCAGTTAACCTGCGAGGAAATCAGAAGGAACTTGTAATTTAGAATATCCTTGCGCTTGGATTTTGATTCATACTACGGCTGACCTGTGACCACCAGATTTACTCCTTGTGGCTCCGCCAATAACGTCGGCAGCCTGTTATCGGATACAATGAACTGAAGAATGGTATAATTGCCTGTTTTTTGAGGTGTCCATTGATCGCCAACCCAAACGCTCTGGAGAGCTGGAATTTGCACATTCAAAGTCCTGATTGAATCAGGGTAGCCATCTTTATCAAATACTGTCGTAACGACTGTACTATTTACCTGCTTGGCAAATGTATTGTCTATCGGCGTTTCTAGGTACTGTTTCTGACCAACAGGTATCTTGCCCATAAGCGCACTGTCTTCGAGCACCTCAAGCCTGTGGGATATTAACGGAAAATTGCCTTGAGAGAACAGCAAAGTCATATGCAGCAGGATTGCTGATGTTGTAGCAAGCATGGCAACTCAGTTCCGAACGAGGCAGAAGAATGTAGTGCTCAAATCGTCCTTGGAGGCGTGAGACCAAAGTTATAGCAGAATTTCGCGAACCTGGCTCGCCAAAAATATTGGTTATATCTCCTCGTCTTGATTGGAACTTGTTGCGGACAATTCTCTATCGGACAATCGTCGCCGTTTTCCTTTTAGTCTCTTGGGTTTTCGTCACCTGCGATGGCGCGTCATTCATTGTATTTCCGACCGCTTATGGCGCTGTTCCGGACAAGTTCACCTCATTTGTGCTGCACTCATCGGATAACCAGAATTATGTGATTAGCGGCAGAACTGACTGCAGCGACCTTATGGCAAACTACACAAGCGGATTTACTGTTAGCCCCCAAGACCGGTCTATTGAAATTCATTTCAAGGGTCGGAATGGAGATAATTATCCCGGATGTGTAATCGAGCTCGCACTTCCTCGCTCCCTTATCGACAATTTAACCTACATCGATATCGACGCGTCAGATTACCGCGTGGGTGCCCATATCGTAAAGTCTTCTGTTAACGCGACACACACTGTTGTCAGTTTTAATGCGTCCGACAGTGACCATCACGACATTATTATGACAGGGATGATGGTAGTCCCTGAATTTGGCGGAAAGCTGATAGCCCCTCTGAGCATAGCTTTGGCAGTATTAATGCCGCTTGTGATTAAGCAGCGTTTCCGAATCAAGAATGGCAAAATGTGAATACTGCATCTTCCAACACCGATTGTGGAGAGGAGGATGCACTGAGTGGTATTGAAATGTCATATCGATAAGAAAATTGCGGTCTCTAAAGTGAGCGGATCATGACACTTTGTGGGAGGAAAGGCATCACTCGTGAAGGTTACAGCACCGATTGCAGTCATCTGAAGGAACGCGGCTTTCGTCCAAGACCAATAATTACACCAAAGGCAACCGCAAGTACTCCAGTACCAATTTGAGCAAATTGAAATTCAGGGACCGGTTCAATCTTGGCAGAGTCGCCGACCCGCCAGTCTGACACAAAGTGAGGAGCTGTGCTATCAGAAAATAGTTGTCTCGCATAGTCTACAGTGAGTATCGTAATCTCGGCGTGATACCTGCCGGGCTTCAAGAGTTCATTGCTTTTGAGTGCGATTGGCAAGGCAGTAGCTTGATTGTCCTCGGACGAATAGTTGGCGGCAAATGCATCGTTAAAGGGATCTTCCTTTGCATAAACCAGGGCAAGCCCCTTTGTGGAGAGCTCTGCTGAACCGCAATGGGCATTAGTCCTGTTGCTCTCGAGACAGTTCACGTCATTCGGATTGGGTCTGCCAATATCAAGGACAAGGCTTCCAGCTCTTGACAGAAAAACATCGTCCAGAATAAATCTCGCGCCGGACTGATTATCGTAGGTTCTTGTGATGTTTATCACGTACGTAACCCACATTGCAGTAGAGTTTGTTTTCAGGTCCCTTAGGTTGAAAATCAGTCTCAGTCCATTGTCACTCTGAACGCCCACCGAGTCTCTGTCGTCAGATGACTTGGCATTGTAATTGCTAGCGTTAAACTCCAAGTCAAAGACTCTATTGCCAATTGCAAGGGGCGGGTACTCCAGATTTGAGAGTGTATGCCCGTATGCAAGAAGTTCAAACTCATAGGCATCGTAATTACCACATCCGCCTCCGCCGGTAGCTGCGTGGCAAGCCGAAGCTCCCGTGAACCTTCCGTTTACAGGGTACGGCAAGTTCCTGTCAATGTAGGCATAGAAGGTCTCGTTGCCAGCTTTCAGCTTTTCGACGTTTACGTTAAATGAGCCGGCCGTCGTAATGACATTTTCTTGCCCAAGGCCAGCATAAGAGAATGCACAGTGAGGGCACCCGGCAGTTGTATTTGCATAAAGATCTCTGCCTGGTTTTCCAAACCATTCATTTGCATAACCTATCGAGCGGTAAAAGTAGTCGGAGTCTAGCGATTCATTGCGATTGGGAGAATTGGGATCACTAACGTCAGTCATGTTGCGGTCTGCAATGTACAGTGTATCGCCAGGAGCAAGCAGCATCTTGGTAGCATCGTCCTGAACGTTAATCAAGACTGTCCATACATGTGTAGAATTGTCAAAGTCCCTTACGTAAATATTCATCGTGACGTTTGCCACCGATAGAGGAGCAGTTTTGTTAGAAACAGTGCTGCCATAGTGTGTATGAATTATGCTATATGAAAAAAAGTCGCCGGCTGTCAAGCCTTTGCCGACATACCAGTGGTTATCGGAACTGGCGGTGGGCGTTTGTTGAGCAAAAACCTCGTTGGGAGAAATAAACAGGCTGACAAAAATGCCGAGGACTATCAAAGGGCCTTGGAACCGCGTATGTGAATCCCATGGACTTGGGAATATAGACATTTTGAAATTAGCCAGGTCCATTGTGATAATGGTCTTGCAATGGTGGTTTGATTGGCAGTAGTTCTTCCGAAGTGTTAATTTGTATATTGGGCAAGAATATCAGAGCGACATGATATCATTGTCAAATACTCGTTGAGAGGGAAGACTCAATTCACGTGGTAAACGTTTTTAGTTGAAGATTATTACGGTGTGTCTGATGGAGAGTATAGGTCATGCCCGTGTCCCAATTCAAATAGGTCGAGAGCAGTGGCAGGAATTTGTTAAAGAGCATAACGATGATCAGAGACAATTTTTCATTGAAAGGCTAAGCAGAGAAGTGACATATACTCCGCTCACCGTTGGGGCGGTTAATGCTGTTGCCGACCTCCAAGATAATCTGGAAAAAGCGAAAAAGACAATCGCGCTGGGAGTGATTAACCCTATTGGAACGGAATTGACGGAGCTTGTCTCAACGTTAACACAAAAGGAACTTGTTCTGTTATCTCAGGCAATCTGGGATTACAGCGTGCCTTCGGATGAACTAACCAAAGAGGTTGCTAAATCTCAGGACGTTTTGATCCCGCTTACACACATGATGCAAAGAACCCGTTGGACATTAGATGACCTCACCCAGTTGTCATATGATGATTTGACTCTGTTGATTGACAGCATTAACAAGAGTGATGAAGTATTTCAATTCCTGTCGGAAAAATATGGCATGAAGCGTCCGGATTTGCTTGAACAAGAATTTACAGACTTTATAATGTCCCTTATTCCGGATTATGACAAGGCAATTAAGGAGTATGAGTCGAAGCAGCGACGCAGGCGAATATAGTACTAGCGCACTCGGCAAAAACAAAGTCGAGCCCAAAAGGAAGAAAAGGTGCTATAATTTTCACGGGTGATGCCTTTCCTCCCACAAAGTGTCATCATCCGCCAACGTTACAGAACCCTAATTACTAGTCTCAGGCTTCTGCAAGCGCTTTGAAGCCTTTCATCGTAAATCTGTGGATCCGCTTGACTGTCGTCTTGAAGATTATTGCCTTGATAAATGAAAGTGCGCCAATAGTTTCAAAGTTAGTTTGGCGGGTCAGGGTTGTAGAATCAGAAGTTTGCTCCAGAGTAAACGTGTCATGCATTTCTCGAATGTGCCTGTACAAGCCGATTGTGTCAGACGTAGCGACAAAGGTGAGACGACGCGGAGGAAGCCACTCAGTGATTCGCTGGTCAACAAAGCCTTGGTTTGTCTGGCACTGGCGATGAGCCCCTACGCCTGTTGTCTCGCCTACTATCCTGCATGTTTTCGGCGTGGGCACACCAAATTGAAAGCACCAAGGGGCTGTAGGCATATGAGCGTCGCACAGGTATTTCCAAACAATCTCCGGAGGGGCTCTGATTGCTATGCTGCTTGTGACCTGCACCTTGCCCATTAGTACGATGCTATGAACTCGTTGATTTATTTGCATTGGTAAATCTAGCAATGGACTGGAAGGACACCCAGTTTCTGTCTCCCTAATTCAACACTTTTTGCCGTCCCATCTCCCCTAATCAACGCGGGGTCAGTTTTTTAGCCGAATATTCACCAGTGTCCGCAATTTTGCTTTGTGATCCAAGTCTTAAAAGACTATACGGTACAGTACCCTCGAGATAAGCGCCGGGAGAGGGATTTGAACCCTCGGGACCCTCACGGGTCACGAGCTGGCTGGAAAACTCCAACTATTCCAGGCTCGCGCCCTTCCGGGCTAGGCGACCCCGGCACGCAGATTGCCTGAAGCCTACATACCGTATATATGTTAATTCTACAGATGGCGCATAACCTAGAAATGCCGGAAGTGCACAGCAACTGTGCTTTTGAGTACGCAGACCCTGTCCGAACTTTGCAAGGATGGGAACCATGTGGATTGTCAGGATTGCCTTTGCAGGTGCCACATCCCCGGTACCATGGAAAACCTTGCCAAAAAGATTGCCAGGCTCGACCGCAAGCGGCCGGGCATAGGCGAAAATCTTTAGCTCTTTCTCTTTCCCTTTTTTGTAACTAGTAATCGGCGTCGCTCTCGTTTTCGAGCTTTTCAAGGTTGACTGAGGAAGTCGGAAGCGGGGCAGATAGCGCCGGCCCGGCGTGGTCGCCGCGAGTCCTCCACCCTTTTGGATAGGTGCCGGGTCTCATGATTATCCTGTTCATGACCAGCGCGACTCCCTTTGTGGCCTGCTCGATTTCGTCCTTTGTCATTGCGGCCTGGCCGAGTCCGATAATCTCGCCCTTTATGGTATACACTCCCACGAGCTCGCCCCTTGCAAGGTCGGCAGGCACCGACAGGACGCCGGGCACGGCTAGCGGCGCCCCGTGGCAGATTGCGTCCACCGCGGTGTCCCTGACGACTATGGCCCGTATCAATTCAAGCGACTCCTCGACGGGCCTTATGAGCCTCCTGAGCTTTTGCTCGTCGCCGCTCTCCTTGTACCTCTGGAACGCGTCCGCGAGGTCGTGCAGCCGCACGAACCCCTGCTTGGACTCGCTAAAGTTGCTGACGCGGGTCCTGCGAAGCTCGACCATGGTTGCGCCCGGCGACAGCACCTCGCCGACGTCGTAGATTATCTTGCGGATGTAGGTGCCGGCCTCGCAGAGCACCCTCAAAAGCACGAGCCGGTCGTATTCCTCCAGGGCCTCAAACTCGTAGACGTTCCTCACGCGTGTCTGCCTCTTGACAGACGAGCGCTGTGGAGGCCTCTGGTAAATTTCGCCGGTAAACTCGGATATGGTCCTGCGCAGCTTTTCAGGCGAGACGTGGGCATGGAGCCGGGCAAGCGCATAGTACTCCTTGGGACCTATCAGCAGCACGGAAAGCGCCTTTGTGCCCTCGCCAAGGCCCATGGGAAGAAGCCCTGTCGCGCCGGGGTCCAGCGTTCCGCTGTGCCCCGCCTTTTCTATCTGGAGCATCTTTTTTACCCAGGCGACGACCTCGTGGCTGGTCGGGCCCGCGGGCTTGTCTATCAGCACAAGGCCGTAATACAGCAGGTCCTCGACCGGCCTCTGGTACGGGTAGTGGCCATGCTTGTCGTCGGTGGTGTCATCGTCCACCTTGACAAGGTTCTGCAGCTGGGGTAATGCTGACAACTATGCCGCCAGGCCTGAAACGTGATTTGTGACTATGACCTTTGAAATCTCGATGAGTTTTTCAAGCTTCAATACGTCGGTGTTTAGCATGTAGTCAAACACCTCAAGGTCCTCCCCGAACTCAAAGCCGTAGAGGTGCTTGTAGATTTTCCTGTTCTCCTCGTCGCGGAGCGACACAATGGCCCCGGCATCCGACACTCGTATGTGGTCCCTGTTTGCCATCCTCTTGGCCCGGTTCTCAGGCGAGCCTTTCAGCCAGAACTTGATTATGTTGCTCGAGACTGAATGCGCAAGGACCGTCTCGCCGGCCCTCCTCGTGCTTGACTCTGACTGCTTCTGGCCCATTGCGACGAGCCATGGCAGGGTGTAGCTTGTAATGACGACGCCTCCCTTGTGCACCAGGTCCTGCAGCTTTGTGTCGACGCTCTTGTCAAAGGAAGGGTCGGCCTCCCGCTCCTCCATGAACTTTTTTGCATCCTCGGTGTCCCACCAGTCATCCCTTGTGGCCGCGTCCCGGTAGCCCTTGTCCGCAGCCAGCATTTTCAAAATGTCGCCCCCGTTGTACATCTTTAGTTTGAACTGGTCCGCAAGGGCGCGGGCTATTGTCGTCTTGCCGACCGCGGGCCACCCCGAAATCACTATGCTAAACGTCGCTTGGCCGGGCATACGCGCACCCTAAATCGGCGACGGCATGCCGGTCTTGGTAATCTTTGCTACGACGCCGTTGAAAGCAAAAGACGTGACAAAGAACATGCCCCAGAGGTACATCTCGTTCACCTCGGTGCAGGGGCTTCCGGGTTTCCCATGCGCGTCCAGCTGGGCGTGCTTGGCCACATCGGCCTGGGTGCATGTCACAAACGGGAGCTGTACCGGAGACAGGGCAACGACTGCCCCGAATATGTTGGGAAACACGTAAAACCAGACAAGGAGCGAGGGGATAAAGTAGATCAGCATCGGCCGCATGCTCTGCTGCTGGGTCTCCAGCGTCAGCTTGTTGACGTAGGCCTGCTTCTTCTTTAATTCCTCGATTCGGGGCTTGTCCTGCTTTTTGATGGCGTCGGTGTACTGCTTGCGCCATTCCGTGGTCTCCTTCATGACCCGGTTCATTTTTTCAATGTCGGTTGTCTTTTTGCGGAGGAACGCAAAACCAAAATTCATGCCAATTGAAATCGAAATGGCGGCAAGCACAGCCGTAAGAAAGTCCGGAAACAAGGGATGGGAGGTGTAGGTCGTCTGGCCAAAGATCTGGCCAATAAGCGCGCCCAAGTCCGGGATCATTTTACTTCATCCCATCTCCGAGTATTCTGGCTATTTGCCTGGCGGCGTGCTCCACTCCGTTTTCGCTGTTCATCACTACTGCAAACGGCGCTCCTGTAAGGACAGAGCAGCTTGCTATCATTGACTTTGAAACCTCCAGGTCGCCCTGGATCTCTGCAGGGCTTGCCGAGTCGCGTTTTCTTGTCTGGTCGTTCTTTCGCCTGCCTGCAATTTCATCCGGCGTCGCTGCGACCATTATCAAATTGGTGGGCTTCATGACATTGAGCAACCGCATCGGCAAGCCGGGATAATAGCCTTCGCCGGTGCTGATAAAGAGGTGGGTATCCACTATAACGACCTCCTCGTCCATCTCTGAAATCCGCTGGGCGGCGTTTTCCTGCAGCCTCCGCTGGGTTTCCACGGGCAACCGCCGCATCTCGTCGCGGTCTTTGATGCCGAGCGTCTTTTTCGCCTCCTCAAACATCAGGGTGCCAAAGACGACGGTGCGGGACCTTTTTTTCTGGCTGAGGATCTCTGAAGCGCGGGCAATGACGGTGGTCTTGCCGACGCCCGGAATGCCGACGATGACGGCACGCTTGCTTGAGTGGATTTCGCCTGCGGGTCCTGAAATGGTGTTACTTCCTTCCAAGTAGAGCCGCCAATTTTGGCATGTAAGTGTCTACCTGCTCCTTGACCAGCGTCTGGTAATAGCTGACCATGATGTTGACCATAAGCAGCATGCCTGTGCCTGTGCCAAAGACGTTGAGGACGTCAGAGGTTGCGGCAAGGAGCCCTATAATGACACCGCTGATAATCGTTAGCGACGGTATATACCTGTTGAGCAGGTTCTCCACCGATCCTTCCGAACGCCTGAAACCTGGCACCTGCACGTCCGCGTCAAGAAGGTTCTTTGCGGCCTTGCTGGCAGAGAGGCCGCCAAGCTCCACCCAAAGCCTGGAGAAGAGAGTGACCACCGTCGTGAGGAATACCACGTAAATGGCAGCCCTTGCAGGATCTGCGGCGGTGGCTTCTAGAGACCTTGGCGCGGTTACGTAATAGAGGATGCCGCCTGTAGGCGTTGCCCTTCCTCCCTGCGGGTTTGGATCAAACGTCGCTATCCAGTTGAACGCGGGGTTCTGGTTGTTGGGATTGTAGTTCTGCCAGAGCAGCTGGCCCATAAAGACAGCATTTGCGATAAGCGCCGATGATAGTATAACGGGGATGACGGATGTGTATAGGAGCTTGATCGGGTACACGGCGGTAAAGCCCCTGTACTTTGTTGATACGATGGGAATGTCGACGTGTATCCCTTCGATATACACGAGCACGAGGATTATGGCGACGGTAACGCCGAGCGCGAACAGGCTTGGCAGCTGGCCGGTCCTAAAGATGGCGTCGCTTGCATGGCCATTCTGTGCGGCATCTATCGTGAAGGGAAGGATGCCCACAGGCCCGTCCTGAGCTGGAACGGGGCTGAAGATGCTCCACAGTATGGTCTGCGCAATGCCGGCCATGATAAACAGAGACAGGCCGGAACCTATGCCCCAGCCTTTCTGGACCATTTCGTCAAGCAGCATGACGATGATACTGGAAGAGACCAGCTGGGCTATGACAATCGGAATGATGCTGGGGGACGCGACGAGAGGGCCGTACACGGAAGCCCCGTACAGCGTTCCCTCTGCAACGATTACTATGATAGTGACTATCTTGGTCGCGGACGTAAAGAGCGACCTGTCGTCAGGGTTCTTGAAATCAAGCCGGATAAGATCAGAGCCCTTTAGCAGCTGCATGAGCAAGCCGGCCGTGACTATGGGGCCGATGCCGAGCTCCATCAGCGTTCCCTGCTGGGCTGCGAAAATTACGCGTGCAAAAGCAAGAAAGTCAAACTTGGGGTCGTTCGTGACTCCGTAGAGCGGTATCTGACCCATGACAAGGTAAGCGAGTAGCGCGATTCCTGTCCAAACAAACTTTTCTGTAAGGGATATCTTTTTCTTTGGCTTTGGGACCTGCGGGACGTAAGCAGAGACGGCCTTGATGGACCGCCTGAAAAATCCTTCACTGCTCGCCTGTGTGTTCATTTTCTGTAATGACCTCTCCGCCAGCGGACTCGATCTTTGCCTTGGCGCTTTCCGAAATTTTCTCTATCTTGACGGCAAATGCGCCGGTTACCTTGCCTCCGCCAAGCAACTTGTCATAACCAAGAGAAGTCAAGTCAAGGACCACCTTGCCGTTCTCTTCCTTGCCGTGCTTTGCAAATACGGCTTCCAGGTCCCTGACGTTTATCCAGCGCTCAACAAGATTTCGGTTGAATGAATTGAACGGGTCATGTCCGAAGTGATCAGGCTCTTCGATGACCGTCCTCATGAAAAAGTGCTTGTGCTTTCCGGCACCGCCGATGCCTCCGCGGCTGCCTGCCTGTCGGTGCTGGCCAATCTGGCCCCAGCCGCAGTACCGCGAGCCGCGCTGCCTTCGACTTTTTCTAAAACGAGTAGCCATTGATAATTATCATTACTCCCTATGGTATTGGTTGGTGAGAGTCACGTGTCGCTGCACCTTACTTAAGTCTTGCTGCATAAAAGTCACATCATCCTTTTTACAATTTCTATCAATTCTGCGTCTTCGCCAAGCACTCCGGCCTGCTGGTACTGCGTCTTGGTCTTGCGCTTAAAGCCGCCGCGCGGAGGATTCAGTGCAAACCATGGCTTGAGTCCCTCGACCTTGGACATCGTTGTCTTGCTGTCCGCAAGCGCAGATGCAAGATCATCCATGCTCTTGAATTCCTTTGGCAGATCCGTGCTTGTGAGCGGCCTGTAACCTTCCTTGCGGCCCCTCTTTTCGAGAAGCTCGCGGACCATCGCAGCGTCGGCCTTTGTCCATGCGACAATGTCCTTTACCTTGCGCAGCATGCCGAGCGACTCGGGGGTTTCGGGTACTATCGTGGCCCTGAAGCGCCTGTCAAGGTTGAGGCCGTCGAGCGTAGTCTTTGCCCAGTGCGGGATGTTTACAGTTCCTTTGATTCTAACAACTAGATACGCCATTTCTCAACCCACGCTGTAAGTGCTCCGCAGAGCGTTGAATATCGCCTTGGTAGTCGAGGACATCGTGCTTGTCGAGCCAAACGATTTCGTCCACGCGTCCTTCAATCCTGCAAGCTTTAACAGGCTCTTGATGTTTTCTCCTGCAACAAGCCCCAGACCTCGGGGACCCGGAATTAGCTCCAGAGTTACGCTTCCGCCCTTGCCGCGGACCTTGAATGGGACAGAATGAAGCTGGTTGCACTTGCACTCCCAGCTGCCGCAGCCAAGCTTTACAGGGATGACGTTGAGGTAAGCGGCAGTTGTTGCCTTGTCTATTGAAATCCTCATCTGGGAAGCTTTGCCTTTTCCTATGCCAAACCACCCGGCCTCGTTTCCGACGGCTACAAGGGCGTTAAAGCGAGTCATCTCGCCAGCGTCGGTCTGCTTCTGCACAATGCCGACGTGGACTACCTGGCTCTTGATGTCAGGCAAAAGGTGCCTTACGATCTCAGACTCTTGGATTCTCAGGCCATTCTCGTAAACCTGGTCCATCGAGTTTATCTTGCCTGCAAGGACCATGCTGCCAAGCGTCGTGCGGGGCTTCCACTCGGCCATCGGTGCTTCTCTTGACGTCTGGTACTGTCGGCTCACTTGGACTTCTTACCTCCCTCTTTCTTGGCTTCTGATTTTTTCTCGCCCTTTTCCGCCTTTTCCTTCGGTTTTCCGCCAGCTGCCTGCTCCTTCTTGCCTTCCTTGCCCTTCTTGGAGGCCTTGTCCTCCTTTGCTTCCTTGGGCTTCATGGTGGATGGCTTGCCGGAGATCTTGAAGCGGACTTCCTCAAAATGAGCGGGATAGTTTTCGGGATTGAGGCCATTTTTCAAGAGAGTTGAAAAACGAGAGTTGTATTCGTCCTGGTTTTGTTTCAGGGCAGAGGCATAATCAGCAATGTGCCTGCCGGTGATGCGGTCGTCTTCTGGCAGCGAGTCTTCAGAGACCGGGATCTTGATGCCGGCATCAACAACGCCCCGAAGGCACGCGGCGACGCGGCTCGTGAACTTGTCCTTGCCTATGTACAGGATGGCGTTCGAGGTGCCTTTGGCAAGCGCCTTTGTACCCAGGAGCAGGCCTGTCAGATAGCAGGCCGGCAGGCTGTTAAGGGATCCTTTCCAGCCGCTCTTTTCCAGCTCGCGGCTGTGGGCCGACGTAAGCACTAGATCTCCGTTTTGCGTGGGCTTTAGCAACTGAGCGGCAACGTTCTGATCGCTCACTTTGATTGTAACAAAAGAATGCCTTCCAAGAATTAGGGCAGCCCTCTTTCGATAGTTGGTCTTGTCCTGTCTAATCCTTTTGAGGGTGCGAACATAAGTCAAAGTATTTCATCTACCTTCCTTTAACGATTAGAATGCAACGTCGGCGATGCTCTTATAAACGTTAATCGGTGCGCTTGATTCGCTTAGTGTTCAGCGCCGGCTCCTCTTGGCTATCGAGGCCGCAAACGCCCCGGCACCGACTCCGTTGTCGATGTTGACCGTGGCAAGCCCGAGAGTACAGCTCTGGAGCATCGAGGCAAGCGCGGCGACGCCGTCCGCCCCAAAGCCGTATCCGACAGAAGTCGGCACTCCTATAACGGGGACCTCAGACATCGAGGCGACTACGGATGCAAGGGCGCCTTCCATGCCGGCTACTACTACTAGAGCACCTACGTCTTCAGAAAACATCCGCCTTAGCGCAGGGAAGACCCTGTGCATCCCGGCGATTCCGACGTCATAGCTTGTAAGCGAATCGCACGACATGGCCTTTGCCATGAGCCGCGCCTCCTCTGCAACGCCAATGTCCGAAGTGCCCGCGGCCAGAACCCCGATTTTAGCGCCGCTCAGGTCAGGCTTGAAGTCCCTAGAACTGGCGATCACAGTCGTGCAGTTTTTTCCCGATTCGACAACCAGGCCCTTCTTGCGCAGCGCCTTTGAGGTCTTGGCCAGCTCGTTTTTTCTGATTCTTGTAAGCACCACCTTTTCGTTCTTGTCAACGGCTCGCTCTGCTATTCGGATAATGTCGCCAAATTCCTTGTATTGGCAGAACACGACCTCGGGGAGGCCGCGGCGGTGCTCGCGGCCAATGTCAAGCTTTGCCATCTCCTCGATGCCCTCTATCGCATGCAGCGAGATCTTTTTACGGGCCTGATCTACGCTGAGCCTGCCGCTGGCAAACTCCTCGAGGATGTCTTTCAGGTCCGCCAACGGAACTCTAGTGTCGGTACAAGACGATAAAAGGTTTAAGCCGGGAGCGCCTTTATCGCTTCCCTCACGCTTGCCGCGCCCTTGTCGAAAACATCGCGTTCTGCCGAATCCAGCTTGAGCTCTATTATCCTTTCAACGCCGCTGGCGCCAATGACTGCGGGGACTCCTATGCATATATCGCTCAGACCGTACTCGCCTGCAAGCATTGCCGAGACCGGAATTACCAGCTTTTTGTCCTTCTGCACGGCCTCTACCATCGTCGCGACCGCGTTGCCCGGCGCATAAACCGTCGCGCCCTTGAGGGCGATTACTTCTGCTGCGACCTTGCGGGTCTTGTCAAAGATTTCTGCAGCCTTTTCTTTTGAAATAAAGTCCTGTAGCGGGATGCCTCCGATAGAGGAGAAGCGTGTAAGCGGCAGCATGTTCTCGCCGTGTTCGCTGATTACCATCGCCTGGATTGACGCGCGCGATACTCCCGTCGCTTCCTGGATAAAATTCTTAAAACGCGACAGGTCGAGCATCCCGCCCATTCCCATGATTTTTGACCTGGGGCTCCCTATCGTCTTTGCCGCAAGGTACGTCATTGGGTCGAGGGGATTTGTCACCACAATCACTGTCGCGTCTCTTGCATAGCTGGCGATTTTTGACGCGACATCTTTGACAATGCCGGCATTGGTCTTGAGAAGATCCATTCTTGTCATTCCCGGCTTGCGTCCGACCCCGGCTACGAGCACCACGAAATCAGAGCCCCGCATGTCCTCATAATTGTTGGAGCCTCTTGCAATCGCATCCAGCCCTCTTTCTGCCAGCTGATGGTTGATGTCCATTGCCTCTCCCTGGGGAAGCCCCTGTACGATATCTAGCAACAACAGGTCATCCAGTTCTCGAAGGCCGCAATTAAGGGCGGCTGAAGCTCCAACCTTTCCCGAGCCAATAATGGTAATGGTCATTTGGACACGAATCGAGAGCGTTCTTATATAAAGTTACAAACCGCCCTGCGGACCTGTCAATTACTTTTCACGCCCCGCAAATCAGAACAGATTAAATGGAACTTGCAAGGGTACTTTGGCTGCAGCGGTTGTATGACTGACAAGGACAAGCGAGAAAAGGGCGGCAGCTACTTTGCCTCCGGCAAAAAGAAGCAGCGCAAAGCCATGATGATAGCTATTCCCGCCATTGTTGCCATAATCGCTATTATTGCCATTGGTGCAACCGTCTACAAGCCAGAGCCTGTTCAGGCCATTGACGGAATACCCTGCAACCCGGGCGAATCCGTAACATTTCATATTCACGCACACCTTGATGTTTTTGTTAACGGCAAGTCTGCGACCGTGCCGGCCCTTATCGGAATCCCCCAGGGCAAGTGCTACTACTGGCTTCACACTCACACGACCGACGGCATAATCCACATGGAAGCTCCCACGGCGCAAAACTTTACGCTTGGCAAGTTCGTTGACATCTGGGACAGGACGCAGCCAGACTCGATTTCAAGTACGCTTCAAAATAGTCCGGTTACAGCTTATGTGAACAGCAATACCACCAAGTTCGTGGGCAGTTACAGGGACATTCCGCTATCCTCAAAAGAGCAAATCACGCTTGTAATAGGCCAGCCCCCTGCGGTAATCCCCAAGGACTATCCTGCAAACGGCCCTCCGCAGTAGAGGTCACTCAGGGCTCGCAATGACCGAGAGTCTTACCTGCGTTATCGATCCCCAAACTGCCGGCATATCCGGCGACATGCTGACGTCGGCACTGGTTGACGCCGGCGCGGACAAGGCAAAGGTAATTGAAAGCATCTTTGCCTGCCAGAACTTTGTTCCCAAGTCATCGATAAAAAAAGCCGAGTTTGAATTTGTCAATTCGCATGGGTTTCAGGCAACTAGGCTAAAGCTTTCCTGCTCGGACAGGGTGCATGAAAGAAATGCTGTCGAAATGTACAGGGCGCTTGGCAGGATCTGCGAATCGCTTCCGCTTGAGCAGCGCGCCAAGGTATTTGCGCTCGAGTCCTTCAAGACAATCGCCCTGGCGGAGGCAAAAATTCACGGCGAGAATTTCAGCACCGTTCACCTGCATGAGGCAAGCAGCATCGATACCTTTGCGGACATTATCGGGTGCGCGACTGCGCTCCAGGACCTTGGACTTTTTCACGCAAAAGTCTTTTCGACCAGGGTCGCGGTCGGTGGCGGCATGCTTACCTTTTCGCACGGCACCATTCCCAACCCCGCCGCGGCGATTCTCGAGATATTCCGGGCAAAGTCTTTTGGCATTTTCGGAGGCCAGGCGGACTCGGAGCTGACGACGCCTACCGGCGCGGCGCTTCTTGTCAACATTGCAGGCGGCGGAAGCACTAGCGCCTTCCCCGAAATGTCAATTGAAAAGATAGGCTATGGCGCGGGCACAAAAGAGTTTGAAGCGTTTCCAAACGTGCTCCGGGTCGTAATGGGCAAGGGCCCGGCCTTACAGAGCAGGGATTCCGTGACCCTCATAGAGACAAACATCGACGACGCATCGGGCGAAATTATCGGCAACCTGGTAGACAGGATATCCGGCGCAGGTGCAAAGGACATTGCAGTTCTCCAGGGAATCTCGAAAAAAAACAGGCCCACATACCTGGTTAGAATTATATCAGATCAGGCGCAGGTCTCAGACATGCTAGAGATTCTCTTCTCCGAGTCCGGCACGCTTGGCGCGAGGGTTAGCGAAGTGCAGAGGGTAATCCTCCCAAGGGCCAAGCTCGTTGTGCAGGTAAAGATAGAGGATCAGATATTTGCGGTAAACGTCAAGGTAGTCCGCGACGCGGGCGGCCTGTTCAGGTCGGCCAAGGCAGAATTTGAAGACATCAAGAGTATTGCGGCAAAACTCAGGATGCCGGCGAGGCGCGTCGCCGAACTTGTGCACATGCAGATTCTTCAAAAGACTGGCGGGGAATTTACAGGGAATTGAAGGGCATCGAGGATATTGTCGGCTGGTTTTGCAGCACCGGCTCGCAGTCGGCAGTCGTGGCCTTGTCCGGCGGCGTTGACAGCGCCCTTGTTGCGGCTGCTGCCAAGCGCGCGTTTGGAAGCCGCGCGGTAGCAATTACCGCGGACTACAAGACACTCTCAAAGGAAGAGCTGACTTCGGCAAGGCGCGTCGCCGAGGAGCTGGCCATTTCCCACAGGATAATCACTTACAGCGAGCTTGAAAATCCGGATTTCGTAAAGAATGACGAGATGAGGTGCTACCATTGCAGGACGGAGCTTGGTGATCACCTGCGGGCAGAATCAAAACGCATGTCGATTTCGCTTATAGTGGACGGCACAAACGCGGACGATCTTTTGGAACACCGGCCCGGAATTCAGGCCATGAGAGAGGCGGGCATAAAAAGTCCTCTTGCAGAGCTCGGCTTTGGCAAGGCTGCGGTCAGGCAGGTTGCAGAGCAGCTGGGCCTGTCCGTATACGACAAGCCGTCTAACGCCTGCCTGGCTTCGCGCCTGCCCACCGGAACCGCGGTGACCCCTGAAAGACTAAGGAGGATAGAGGAAGCAGAGGCGATGGTAAAGTCCTGCACGGGAGTCCGCCAGCTGCGCGTGCGCGACCACGGAGACATCGCCCGGGTAGAGGTCGCCCGAAACGAGTTTCAGAAGATTCTCGATCCGGCCATCCTAGCGTTGATTGACGGAAAGCTCAAGTCTCTTGGCTTTCGGCATGTCGCGCTGGACTGCGCGGGGTACAGGTCGGGGAGCTTGGTGGTCATTGACGGCACACCCGGTGGGTCCCATGCATAGCGCGCACCATGCAGGTCGCACGCCAGTCTACCTTGATAACGCGGCGTCGACGCCTGTTGCACAGGAAGTCGTTGACGCAATGGTCCCGTTCCTCCGGCTGCAATACGGAAATCCTTCCTCGCTTCATTATTTCGGAAGAGAGACCAATAGGGCTGTGCAGTCAGCTCGCCGGAAAGTGGCCGCACTTGTCGGCGCCAGCACAAAGGAGATAATTTTTACTTCCGGGGGGACCGAATCGGACAACCTTGCGATAAAGGGCACTGCGCTCGCTGCAAGAAGAGAGAATCCTGCAAAGAACCACATAGTGGTCAGCAGCATCGAGCATGACGCGGTCCTGGAGCCGTGCAGGGCGCTTCAGGAGGATGGCTTTTCGGTAACTTACCTGCAGGTTACAGACAAGGGGTTGGTCGAGCCCGACGAACTACGCGGCGCAATTGGAAGCAACACCGCGCTTGTCAGCATCATGCTTGCAAACAACGAGGTAGGCACCATAGAGCCGGTAAGGGAGCTGTCAGCAGTAGCGCGGTCGGCAGGCGTTCCCTTTCACACCGACGCGGTACAAGCGGCGGGCAAGATCCCGGTCGACGTCGGGACGCTAGGCATCGACCTGCTTTCAATTTCATCCCACAAGATAAACGGGCCAAAGGGCGTCGGCGCGCTTTATGTCAGGAAGGGCAGCAGGGTTACCGCGCTCATGCACGGAGGCGGGCAAGAGTCGGCAATGCGCTCGGGGACAGAAAACGTTGCAGGCATCGTCGGGTTCGGCGCGGCAAGCGAGCTTGCAAAGTCGCGCCTTGAATCCAGCAGGCGCCACGTGGAGGACCTTCGGGACTATCTGGTAAAAAGAGTGCTAGCAGAGATTCCGGATTCAAGGGTAAACGGTTCGCTTGAGAGCAGGCTGCCGGGCAACGCCCACTTTACTTTCCTTGGGGTAAACGGCGAGGACCTTATCATAAAGCTTGACGAGAACGGCGTGGCAGCTTCGACCGGCTCGGCGTGCTCTATCCACAGGCAAAAGGCGTCCCACGTTCTCAAGGCCATGGGCTTTTCGCACGAAGAAATAACGGGCTCGCTCAGGCTCACAATCGGCGCACAGAATACAAGGGAAGAGATGGACACGGCAGTCGAATCGCTGAAAAAGGTTGTCGTGGAACTGAGACTCCTTTCGCCGTTCAAGCGCACGCCGGCAACGCGCGGTACCTGAGGACCAAGCCTGCAGCAGACGCTGGCCGCCTAGGCAGTCTCGTACGCGTTCTCGACAGTGTCGATCCTGAACAGTTTTGCGCGGCGAGTCGGAGAGAGCTCCTCGATAATGTCCTCGGGGCTCCTGCACTCGTCGCATTGGCACCTTGTCATGCAGCAATCAATTACTTCTGAAAGTCTAAAAATGAGCTGATAGTAGAAGCTGTAAGGGAGCTAGCTGTATAGGAACTATGGCGCAGAATCTTATCGTAGTAAATTCCGGATAAAGCGGATCTTGAAATCTTTTTATTGTCATCGTCGGAGTTTCTATTGAAATGTCCTCAACAGCGGCCGTGAAGGTTCCAGACGTGGGCGAGACTGCGCCCGACTTTGAACTGCTCGACATTGACATGAAGCCAAAAAAGCTCTCTGAATTTAGAGGCAAGAAAACGGTTTTGGCATTTTTCCCGGCTGCCGAATCGCCAGTTTGCACCGTGGAGATGTGCTCGTTCAGGGACTCTATGGACGAGCTGCGCGACTATGGCGCAAACGTCGTCGGAGTTTCGGTTGACGGGCCTTTTGCAAACAAGTCGTTTTCACAGAACCGCCACCTGAACTTTCCGATTCTAAGCGACTACAACCGCGAAGTTATCAGAAAATACGGGATTGTCATGAAGGACCTCGGCGGAGCCAAGGACTACAACGCAGCCAAGAGATCCATCTTTGTCCTCGACGACAAGGGCAAGATTGTCTACCGGTGGGTTTCCGACAATCCGCTGGTAGAACCGGACTACAAGCAGATAAAGCAGGTCCTGGGCAAGAAATAGTGCGACCGCGCAGTTTTTATTCTGTCGGGGGTTCCGGCACTTTCATAGGCATTGAAGATAAGCAAGATACTTGTCCCGGTTGACCTCTCTGACAATGCGCTGCGAGCCGCTGACTATGCAACGGATCTTGCGCTAAAGTATGGTGCAAAGGTAGTGGTATTTCACGTCATCCCGATTGGCGAATTTGTCAGGGCGCTTGGAACCTTTGGCCCCTATTTTCCAGAGCCTGTCCAGAAGCAAATCGATAGCCTAAAGTCCCAGTCGTTTGCGTGGCTGGAAAAGATAAGGCAGTCTGCAGAGAGACAGGGAGTGGATGTCGAGGTGGAGGCGCAGGTAAGCACGAACTCGATAGTCAAGACCATCACCGACTATGCCGACAGGGAGGAATTTGACCTGGTAGTGATGGGGACAAGGGGCGAAACGGAAGTCGCCAAGATGCTCCTTGGCAGCGTCGCTTCCGGGGTGCTCAACAACCTCGACAAGACCATCGTCGTCGTAAAGTAGTCCTACTGCTTTGCACTCACGCCGCCGTCGACCATCATGACCGTGCCGGTTATCCATTTTGCGTCGTCAGAGCACATGTAGGCCACCGCGCCCGCAATGTCCGACGGCTCGCCTATCCTGCGCAGCGGAAAACCCGACTCGAGTTGGCGCTTTGCGTTTTCGTCCTGCAGGAACGGTTCGATAATGGAGCTTCGGATGGTAGAGGGACAGATGCAGTTTGACCGGATTCCGTGCGGGCCGTATTCAACCGCGATGCTCCTTGTGAACATGATTATCCCGGCCTTTGTGACCCCGTACACGGTCAGCGGAACGTTCTGGATTGCGCGCATTCCAAGGACCGAGGAAATATTGACAATGCTTCCTCCGCGATTTTTCATCATTAGTGGTATGACCGCCTTGGTGAACTGGAAGGTGCCTATGAGGTTCGTGTCAATGAGGCCCGACCACTGGTCCTCGGTCATTTCATGAAAGGCGACCGGGTCGTTGATAGTGCCCGCGTTGTTTACAAGGATGTCAATCTTGTCAAAAGAAGAGATGGTCTGCTCGACCGCGCTGAGAACTTCAGCCTCCTTGGTAATGTCCGCGCTTACGGTAAGCAAATTCTTTTTGTCGCCGCCGGTTTCAGAAGCGGCGGCAGAAAGCCTGCCATGATCCCTTCCAACTAGAACAACCCTTGCACCCTCAGAAGCCAGGCGCTTGACAATGGATTTTCCCACTGCCCCTCCGGCTCCAGTAACGACAGCGACCTTGCCTTTCATATTCATGACAGGTATTCTGCAAGGTGCGCTTTTTAAAGTGTTTTATCAAATCGCCTCCCGACCTCCGGAGGGAACACAAGGGCATAGCTGACCGGCTTGCTCCCTGAATCTGCCGGCAGACCGCGCCTTATACTTAAAGGATCTCACGATGGCTTAAGAATAAAAATCGCCCACCTTAGCCGTTGACTGCCATAATGCGACCCGAAGACGAACTGCCTTCATCCAGCCTGCAGGGAGTCGAAAGTCATAGCATCGGCAAGGACGCGTCTGAGGATACAAACTGGAGCTGCCTTGACGCTGACGGGATTGTTGTAGGCAAGCTGACAGCCGGGTCTGCCGTCCATGCGGTTCAAACGCTTATTGAAATTACGAGGGACGAGCCGAGCAGGTTCAGGCGCCGCGTCTTTACCCTTGTAAGCGGCGGAACAAGGATAGCTGTCGACGGGCTAACTGACCTCCAGGTCCCAAGCACCACATCTTCCGGCAAGAGCCAGGTTGGATTGACAGACAGAAGGAAGAACTAATCCCAGCTCTTTTGCTCTGGGGCACCTGCCGACTTCTGCTGCGCCTTTACAACTGCCCCTTCAAGCTCTGCTATGACTGCAGGGATGTTCCCCGGATCGCTCCGGAAAGTTCCGCCTGCTGCATACGCATGGCCTCCACCGTCCGGAAGGTTTTCGGCGACAGCCCTGCACGATATTGCTTCGTTGTTGCGCCTGATGCTCACCTTTCCTTTTGAGCTGTAAAACATCACGAGGTCGGCACCGGTGCGGGCGAACACTTCTTCAGAGAAGAGGCTGTTCTGGAGGAACGGCGACGACTGCACAAAGGCGACGTTGATACCTGCGACTCTTTTCTGCTGAAGCGTCGAGAACGCCTCGCCGCGGGCCCTGTCGCGGAGTCCCGAGTATTCGTTGTAGTCCGACTGCATTTCCAAATCCCACAGCAGCCCGCCAGCAGACTTGTGAGCCAGCCGGGTCAGCCTCTCGTAAAAGTCAGGAAAAGTCTGGTAGTATCGTATCAGTTCGGAGATGGGCGTGAGATACTGATCCTTTGTGAAAAAGTCCATGGTATGCGCCATGCCTGCAAGCTGCCGGGCAATCTCGTTTCCCGGCACGAACCGTTCATGCATGAGGTCGGCAGCACACTTGGCTCCCGAGCTGTCGAGCACGATTTCGGCATAGTCCCTTACCGCGGCCTGGGCCTTCTCGGACCAGGGATGGTGGTCGACCCAGACTATCTTCCATCCGTTCCTTGCGGCGTCTGAAAATATTTCACGGCAAAGCTCAATGATGTCGTCGTTGAGCCCCAGGTCCGCGATTATGATAAGGCCGCGGTCCTTGGAGTGCTGCGTGGCAGAGTGCACAAAGTTTCCCAGCTTTTGAAAGTTCTCGGCGCCATAGCCGAGAAATACCGTCATTGCCTGTGGGTATCTCAGCAGGCCGATTGCGGCCGAGTACAGACCGTCAAGGTCCGACTCGTGTGAAAAGATCAGCACTCGGGTAGTCATGGCCGGCTGCAGCTCAGCACGCCCTTGATTGAAGCAGTCGAGTCTAATATCTTGTCCGGCAGGACAAGACCTTCAAAATCACTGGCTACAAGAGGGCTGTTGTTGAGCACTACGATGCAGCCGAGGCCGCCGTTTCTGGCGGCCTGCACGCCCAGCGGGGCGTTTTCAATGACAGTCGAGTCCGACGCGCTTGCCTGAAGTCGTCTGGCAGCTTCAAGAAACGATGACGGGTCTGGCTTGCCCCTTTGCACGTCGTCCGCGGTGATTATCAGCTCAAACGCTCCTTTTCCAAATGCGCGCTCTAAAATCGGCACGACGTCGTCCTTGGCGGAGCCGGAGACTACTGCCTTTCTGCACTGCAGCGAATCTATCACCTCCCGGACACCCTCGAAGGGCTTGATGTCATGCTTGACGGCGCGAAACAGCCTGTTCTTCTCCTCGCTGACCTTCTTTGCAAGAATGCTGTCCGGGTCTCGCAGGCCATTCCGCTCAAAAATCTTTTGCACAAGTTCAGCGCCCCGCATGCCTTCCAGCAAATAGAGTTCACGCTCTGTAGTGCGCACTCCTGCCTCCGACTCAAAAGCCGTTCTCCAGGCCCGGACATGCAGTGGCATCGAGTCCACCAATACGCCGTCGAGATCGAAAATCGCCGCCCTGCTGGCCACGTCACACTGGCAGGGTTTTGCGCTATAAAATAATATTGATAGGTGACCCTGCGAAGTTTCTGGTCATCTTCTAGAATATTATTTCGTGCAGCTTTATTTACCGGTCGCCCTACAGCACGTGGCGACAATGTCTCACACCTTTAATCGGCATTCTGAAGGTTCTCTCGGTAACACGCGCATAATCCAGTCGCCGGAAAGGGTGAGGATGCAGTACCTCGGCATGATCCGGGGCGCAGTAAACGAGGTGCTTCTGATATTCCCGACTATTAATGCGATTCACAGGGAGCAGCAAATAGGCGTTATCGGCGAGGTTCTCTCTGCAGTCAAGCGCGGCGTCAAGATTCGCATACTGGCAGCAGAGGACGACTTTATCAGGGAAAAGCTGGACGAGATCCGCGCTGCAGGCGTCACAATCAGGAGGATAGAAACCCCCACCGAGACTAAGTTCAAGCTTCTCATCGTCGACAGGCGGCTGTCGCTTGTTGTGGAAACAAAAGACGACAGCAAAAAGAACTTTGCCCAGGCCATAGGCCTTGCGATTTTCTCCGACAGTACTACAACGGTTGCACCCTACGTTACGATTTTTGAAACACTCTGGAGGGAGACTGACCTGTACGAAAAGACCCGCGAGGCGGAGCGAATCAAGGACGAGTTTGTCAACATTGCCGCCCATGAACTTCGCAACCCCATCATGCCAATTTTGCACGGAGTCGACTCGCTTTACGAGGCCATAGAGCACGCGAAAACCAGCATTCCAAAGGACGAATACGAGGAAATAGCATCAAACATCAGGCTTGTATCAAGAAACGTCGTGCGGCTGGTAAAACTGTCCGAGGACATTTTGCAGGTCAGCAGGATAGAGTCCGGGACCTTTAACCTGACTATCCAGCCGACTAACATCGAGAGCATCATTGAATCAGTCATAATTGACGCGCAGAAAAAATTCAACGAAAAGACGAACTCGGTAAAGATTGTGTACGAGCGCAACAAAGAATTAGGCTACCAATTCGGCCTCCGGCCAACGCCGGTAGTAGTCCTCTGCGACAGCTCCAAGATAGAGCAGTGCATATTCAACCTGGTAGACAATGCCGTCAAGTTTACCAAGAGCGGGACCGTGCTAATCACCCTCAACCCCTCGCTGGACGAGATTGTAGTGCAGGTCAGAGACAACGGCCCAGGAATTGACCCCCAAATTGCTGAGAGGCTGTTTGGCAAGTTTGTTTCAAAATCCGAAGGCGGCACAGGCCTTGGCCTTTACGTTTCAAAAAAGATAATCGAGGCGCACGGCGGAAGGATTTGGGCGGGTTCTAATGGCGAAGCCCCCGGCGCAACGTTTGGTTTTGCCATTCCTCGCAACCTCTACGAGGACACGGACGTTCAGAGCCGCGAGCCGGTGCGGCAGCGCAAGCCTCAGCCACAGGTCGAAAACCAGGTGGCAGAGACGGAAGTGTGACAAGGTGGTTTGGACAAGGCGAGACCACGAGTTTTGCTAGTCGACGATGAGAAGGACATCGTGACGGTCCTGTCGGCAGGCCTTAGAAGAAAAGGCTTTGATGTGGACGGTTATTCTGACCCGCGGCAGGCACTTGATGCTTTCAAACCCGGACGCTATGACCTAGCTGTCCTTGACTTCAAGATGCCTGGGCTCGGGGGGTACGAACTTGCCTCAGAACTAACAAGGCTGGATCGAAACATAATAGTCGGCTTCATGAGCGCTTTTGACATCGTGCCTCAAGACGGAAAGGATCAGTTCAGGCCGCTTTTCATGCTGAGAAAGCCGCTGACTATACAAAGGATGGCAGAGGAGCTGAGTCTTTTTGTCCCGAGGCAGTAACACCGCTCCCGACTTTTCAATGGATGTTTCTACACACAAGGGCATCAAGTTTGTCAGGAGCATGCTATGAGTAATGGCAGAAGGCAAGCCAAACTTCAGCACGAGGGTTCTCGTCGTTGACGACGAGCCGGACATACTGTACGTGTGCGAGAAGGCGCTTGAAAAGCAATATCTGGTATCCGGCTTTAGCAGTCCAGAAGACGCGCTGGAGCACTTCAAGGCTCATTGTGCGGCAGTTGATCTGGTTCTTACGGACGTGAGGATGCCTACGATGTCCGGCTTTGAGCTTGCCCGCGAAATCAGGATGCTGAGAAAGGACATTCCCATCGTTTTCATGAGCGCGCATGAAATAGTGCACGGCGAGTACGAGAGCGCATTTCCGGCGGCCGAAGGAATAAGGGTTTTGTCAAAGCCGTTTAATCTTTCAACCCTGGCGCAGTTTATTTCGAAGCACGCAACGTCGAGGGAGTAGCAAATAATGTCGAACGTTCAGACGCTTGGAATCGACGAGGCAGTCAGGCATCTTTGCGACGCTGAATTCGGGTCGCACACGCTGGTGACTTATCCGAGCATGGATGCCTGGCGGAGGATTTACCTTGGCACCGTAAAGAAGTACCTGGAAGAGGACAACAGCCTTGTGCTTGTGATCCCGTTCTACGAGACCACAGATAGCGTGAGGCAGGCCCTTGCCCGAGAAATACCTGACCTGGATTATTACATAAAGGACGGGGCTTTTGCCGTAATCGACTCGCTAAAGGCGTACTTTAGCGAGATAGGCCTCATGACATTTGCCGACGGCCTGCTCAAGCACGCCCTCGCAACCGGGAGAAAAGGCCTTTCGGTGTTTGCAGACATGGGATCGTTTAACCACATGCAAAAGATGCACAGCCTGCTTGAACACGAAATTTCCCTGCCCTCAAAGTATGAGGCTAGCCTGCGCGGCTTTTGCATATACAACGAGCGCAACTTTGATGCATTTAGCCAGGGCCAAAAAAGGTCAGTCTATGCGCATCACGGCAATAACCTGCTCATTTCTGAGTAATATGTGGGACGAGTTCACTTTCCGGATAATCCTGAATGAGTCAGTTTGTCTTCATGACGCGGATGGTTAACGCTGAACCCTAGAACGTCAGAGCCTAGCGTCGCGCTATCGGAAGAGTAAATCCTGTCGTACTTTTCAATCAGATCGTTTATCGGCCTGCAGTACTCTGCGAGCTCTTTTGACAGCTCTAGCACCTCGATTCCTTTTGCGGTAGCCGAAAATGTCCGGTCATGCCCCTCGTACTGCAAGAGTCCCTCTTTAACCAGCATGTCGGTGTATCTCACAGTCCTATCGTAATTGAGCACGAGCTCCTGCATGATTCGCGTGCGCGTCAGTCGGCGGTTTCTGGTTGCCTCGAGAATCAGAGTACTTATCGCAAAGGAGCCTCTCTGCTTCAGGCGATAACACCATCCAATTTTGTCGTCAGTACGGTAGGTAAAATATTGTTTAAAAACCTGCTCATATGGAAGCGTCGAGTCCGATTCTTGGCATCGGGCCTGACTAGCCGCGCACGATAAACACTCTCGATAATTGCCGTCGGCTTCAGAATTATCGCAGCTTTTCCAGCTCGCTGTCGTCGCGATAGTTCTCGGGGTCGAGCCGGAAACCGCCGACTGCCTCGCGTGGAACCTCGCTGAGCTTCAGGTAGTATTCGAGCTTTTCCTTCTTGAGTTTCTTGTTAAGCCAGAGCACAAACCGCTGTTCTATCTGTGTGCCTTCCTGCTTCATAATTTCTGGGTGAACCTCGATAAGCTGCTCGACAAACTCTTGGTCGAAGTAAATCTGGAAAAACTCCCAGCCAAGCGCCGCACCTGACGACGAGCATTCGCACTTGCTCTTGGTGTGGACTCCCCACTCTAGCCTGCCGATAAACTCCATTATCTTTTGCCTCTCCTTCTCAAAATTAATGCAAGACCCGGCAACGATAATCATTGGCGGCTTTTCGGCATGCTTGCGGTTCATGCTTTACCTATAGTGATCATGAATTGCTATTTAAGGGGATTGCCTATGCGACGGTACAATGCCCAACTCCCGGCAGCCTTGATTTTCAGGGCTACGTTTCAGCGGGCTGCAAGTATTTGTCGATTACCGCAATTA
Source organism: Nitrososphaera sp. (assembly GCA_039938515.1). NCBI lineage: Archaea > Thermoproteati > Nitrososphaerota > Nitrososphaeria > Nitrososphaerales > Nitrososphaeraceae > Nitrososphaera > Nitrososphaera sp. The sequence goes on from JBDUUL010000019.1 coordinate 78,000, forward strand.
CCCGCCCGACCCCGAGATCAAGAAAATAATTCCCCAGCCTCGGCCCCCGCTCGGTGTTAAAGAGCATCCTGTAGAGGACTGCGAAAAACGCCCTGGGCTCAATCCCCGCACCTCTGGCGGCTTCAAAGATCCGCGACTGGACCTCCTTTGCCGCATCAGGGCTCTCTGACGACCCGGCAAACTTTTCAAGCTCGGACCTGAGATTCCGCAGCGCGGATTTCTCGCTCTCGGAGAGGCCGACCTCATAGACCTCTTCTTTTGCTCCAGAAGTGTCGTCGGCCCAGTTTGCCGCAAGGGCGATTCGCTTTTCCAGCGCAGGTGTTTTTTCCTTGGCCATCCCGTACTTGACAAGCCTTCCAAAGATCTTGTCGAACCTGTCAGACGTCTGCGCGGGGAAAATCTCCGCCTGCTGTACCAGAAAGTTGTACGCAATGTGGGGCCCGGGCTGGCGCGGGGGGGAGAGCTTGTTCACGTATTCGTAGATGCCCTTTATCTTGGCAAGCTTTGCAGGGTTGTCCTCCTTTTTCTTGCCAAAGTACAGGTCCTCGTAATCGTCGTACTCGTCCATCAGGACCTGCACGTCGTCAACGGAGACGCTGCGCGTCCCTCCGATGCGCTTGTACAGAAGCAGCAGGATGGACTCCGGCGTGCCGTAGCGCATCCACATCTGCGGGGTAAGCACGTTGCCCGCCGACTTGCTAATCTTCTTGCGGGCCTTGTCGAGGAACATCTCGTACCGCACGTGCATCGGGTGCGGATGACCGAGGATATCGCTGCAGACCCAGTCATTTACCTTCACCGAGTCCATGATGTCCTTTCCGTAAGCCTCAAAGCGAATGTCAAGGGCCTGCCAGCGCGCGGCAAACTCCACCTTCCATGCGAGCTTGCCCTCGCCCTTTGTAATATCGGCCTCGCCACGGTGCCCGCATCCGGCCACGTCCACCTTGCCAATCCTGCTTCCGCGGCAGTGGTAAGCGACCTTTTTCTCGGACGCGATGTACCTTTCGGCCGCGGCGGTGTAGAGCCTGCCGCAGTTTGAGCATATCGGAAAATACGGCAGGACGTCCTTGAACTTGTCCTGCCCCACGAACTCGGCTATCTTGTGCCCGAGCCTTTCACTGTTCTGGAGGATGGTGTCTATCTGGCGCACCAGGATGCCGCTCCGGTATGCATCCCTTCCACTCTGAAACGTATACTTGATGCCCGCGCTGTCAAGGCCGCCGAGCAGCAGGCTGCTCATGTGGGCGCCGTACGAAGGGTGGCAGTCGCCAAACGGATCAGGTATGCTTGAAACGGGCCGGGCGATATGGTCTTTCAGCCAGCCGGGAAGCCCGTGCGGGATTTTGCGGAGCCCGTCCATGTCGTCCGAGTACGCGACGAGTTCAGACCTGAACCCAAGGTTCTGGAGAGCCAGCGCGATGCCATAGGCCCTCACCGCATCGCCCATGCTGCCGATGTGGGGTATGCCTGAGGCCCCGAGGCCGCTCTCGACCCGGATAAGCGACATGCTCCTGCCCAGTTTCTTTTCTCTTGCGACAAGCGTGTCGGCGACCTTGTCAAGCCAGGTACCCTTGCCTATCAGTATCTGCTCCTCTTCTGCTCCCGACATACTAGGAAATCCTCTTTGACATGTACGGGCCGTCCCGCTCGTAACCGAGCCGGCGGTAGTACTCGCGGGTTCCAACCGCGCTAATGACTGAAATCTTGGCAGCCCCAAACTCGCTGCGCGCAACCTGCTCGGCCTCGGCCATCAGCCGTGCACCGTAGCCGCGGTGCTGCATTGACTCGCCGGACAGAGAGCCTAGGCTTATAGCCTGGCCGTAAACGTGCAGCTCTCTGATTACCGCCGAGCCCTCGAGCTCGGGCCTCGCGGCCTGCGGCGATACAAGCCTCAGGCGCAGAAAGCCGAGTATGACGCTCCTGTCCCGGTTCTCAAAGGACAGAAAAACCTCGCGGCCTGCCGCCGCATCATAGTCCTCCCGGTATAGCCGTACATCTGATGCTTCGGGAAACCTGCGCTGGAGCCCTGCTTCGCGGCAGCGTATGCACCTGCACGAAATGCCCTCCGACTTTAGCCTCTCGAGAACTATTTGGCGAAGGTTTCCTTGGCGCGGCCCGGCCACTATGTCAGACGACTCGATCTCGCGCTGGACGCGCATTATCCGAACCCAGGGCGGAATGATTTTTTTTGCCTCGGCAATGACCCTGATTACGTCCTCTTGTGAATATGCAGAATACCTTCCCTCACTGTGCATCCGGAACAGCCCCGTGCCCTCCAGCACGAGCGTCGGGTATATCTTGAGCATGTCCGGCCGCAAGCGCTCGTCCCTAAGCAGGCTCCCAAAGTCAGCGATGTCTTTCTCGGGGCTGCTGCCCGGAAGGCCGGGCATCATGTGCGCCACTATCTTAAATCCAGAGTCGCGTGCGGCAGAGAACGCCTCGTAAACGTCCTGCAGGGTGTGGCCGCGGTTGACAATGCGGTAGACCTGTTCCTGCAGGGACTGGACGCCCAATTCGATTCGAGTCGCCCCAAGTTCGAGCATCAAATCAACGTGGCTTTGCTTGCAGTAATCCGGCTTGGTTTCTACCGTCAGGCCCACGCACCGGTTTTCCGAAGTTTCGTTGAGCATCTTGGCCTGATCGAGGCTCGCTGACCCGACTCCGTTCAGCGCATCGTAGCATGACTTGGCAAACCCGCGCTGGTACTCTTCTGGAAAGAATGGAAATGTTCCGCCGACAAAAACCAGCTCGCACTTGGCGGTTTCGTGCCCGCGCAGCCTCAGCTGGCAAAGCTTGGCCGATACCTGTTCAAAAGCGTCGTAGTCATGTTCCTGTGCGGTTCTTGTCGCCGGCTCGGTGCCGGTGTAGCTGAGGGGCGTATTGTGCTCGATGCCTCCGGGGCAATAGATGCACCTGCCGTGCGGGCAGGAATACGGCTTTGGCATCACTGCAATCACCGTCACGCCAGACGCGCTCTTTACCGGCTTTACCAAAAGCTCGCGCCGGCCCTCGCGGCCCTGCCTGTCGGCAGGCATCAGGGCGAGTATGTCCTCGTGCCGCGGAAGGCTTGATAGGTGGAAAGCGGAAGATGTCTCGCGGATAAGCGCGCTAATCTGTCTGCGCGAAAGGCCGGCGCCTCGCAACAACTGACCAGCTACATGCGCGCAGGCCTGCTTGTATGCTTCCGAATCCCGGTCGCCATGCGCGCCGCCGTCCTGAGCTGCCAGCAATGTCTCAAAAAAATGCTTCAGAGCAGATATTAATGTATGTCAATCCGGCGCTCGGACTAGAGGACAGCATTTTTCGCATCAGGGCCAAGCTTTGCAACGACCTTGCCGTCGCCTTTGCCCACCCGGCCAATCTGCCTGCACTCCATGCTATGGCGCCTGAAAACCCTGACCACCTGCTCTGCCTGCTGGCGGGGGGCGATAACGCAAAAACCAATGCCCATGTTAAAGGTCCTGTACATCTCCACGGCTTCGATGCCTCCATCCTGCTGAATCTGCCGGAATATCCCGGTCGCCTGCGGAAGGCCGTCAAGGAGATAATCGACGCCGCTGTTCAGGCGGGAAATTTTTGCAAAAGACCCCCCGGTAATGTTTGCAAGGCCGTGGACGGCACCCCGGTGCTTTTTGACGAGCTCCATTACAGGCCTGACATAAATCCGCGTCGGCGTCAGCAGCTCCTCGCCAACGGTCTGAAGCAGGCCCTCAGGGGTATCCTCCAGCGCGAATTTTGAGAGCAGAACCTTTCTTGCAAGCGAATAGCCGTTTGAATGGAGGCCGGAACTTTCAACCCCCATGACAACGTCTCCGGGGCGGATGGACTTTCCCAGTATCGGCTCGCCCCTTACGACCCCGAGAACGGTGCCGGCAAGGTCGAAAGCGCTGTCAGCCCCGCCGGAAATAATGTCCGGCAGTATTGCAGTTTCTCCGCCAATTATAGCCATGCCGGAGGATTCTGCGCCCCGCAGTAGCCCTTTCATTATCTGCTCCAACAGGCCCTCGTTAGGTTCCCGTAGGGCGATGTAATCGACAAAGCCGACGGGTGCGGCCCCGGTGCAAATGATGTCGTTGACATTCATAGCCACGCAGTCAATCCCTATTGTGTCGTATCGGGCCATCATCTGCGCGACCAGCACCTTGGTGCCGACGCCGTCGGTATGAAGCGCAAGGAGCTCGGAGCCAATCCTCACAAGGCCGGCATAATGGCCAAAACCAAGCGCGACTCTGGCTCCCGCCGGCAGTCTGGCGCGAGACGCCAGAATCATTTTTCCAATTGAGCCCTGCACGCCGCGGATTTTCCGGGTGTCAACGCCGGCGTCGCGGTACGTCATCCCCTTGCCCAAATCTACAAGAGCACTCCCGGGCTGTCTGTATAATTACATTATCACGCGCCGGGCTCCCGCCCGGTCAAGATAAGGAAACCTTGAGTTCGTACACTTTTGCACACACTACTTTAATATAGAAACTTTGCCCACTAGTACCTGTCTATATTAATGGACGCACGTAACATTGGCCTGCGAAACATAGAGGTCGCAGACACCAAGATTTGCTCTATCGACGGAGAAAACGGCAAGCTTATCTACAGAGGTTATGACATTCTCGATCTCGTAAACCATTCCACGTTTGAAGAGACCGCCTACCTGCTCCTGTTCGGCGACCTGCCCACTCTTGAGCAGCTTAGCGACTTTAAGCGCCGGCTCAAGGAGGCCCGCGGCCTGCCAGAGCCGATGATCCGCAACCTGAAAAACAGGCCGAGGCGAGCGTCCCCGATGGATGTCCTCCAGTCATGCATCTCGGAGGTCGCGGACTATGACCTCAACATGGAAGACGCCTCAAAGGAAGCCCACATAAGAAGGGCCATCGTGCTGATTTCCAAGATCCCTTCCATCGTTGCCGCATGGAACAGGATCAGAAACAGCCAGCACGTAATCGAACCGATGGAAGCCGGCTCTCATGCGGCCAACTTTTTGTACATGCTCCGGGGCATCGAGCCTTCGGAAAAGGAGGCCAGGGTAATGGACCAGTGCCTCGTGCTCCACGCTGAGCACAGCTTTAACGCGTCGACCTTTGCAGCCCGGGAAATAGCATCAACCAGAGCACACATGTATGCGGCGGTCAGCGGCGCGGTCGGGGCACTCTCCGGCGAGCTCCACGGCGGCGCAAACGTGCAGGTTATGAAGATGCTCCTGGAGATCGGCGAGCCGTCAAAGGTGGACTCGTGGGTTGCAAGGACGCTGAGTTCAGGCGGCAGAATTATGGGCATGGGCCACGCGGTATACAGGACTACGGACCCGCGGGCTGACATCCTGTCAAGGCTCGCCCGCGTGATATCCAGCGAAAAGGGCAACAGGTGGTATGACATTACTGCGAGAGTCGAGGAGGCGACAAAGAACTGGATGAGGGACAACAAGAAGCAGGCGATTTATCCAAACGTGGATCTTTACAGCGCCTCGATATACTACAGCATGGGAATCCCGCTTGACCTAAATACGCCAATATTTGCCATCGCAAGGATTGCAGGGTGGGCCGCGCATGTAATAGAGGAAAAGTTTGCAGAAGCGGCACCCAAGCCGGCGCTATACAGGCCCAAGGCCGTATATGTTGGCAAGTACTGCGGACCGATGGGATGCGAGTACCTGCCGATGTCGGTCAGAGGACGCTCAAACAGCTGAAATCCTTAACTGCCGCTCTTGCCCTGCAGCCATTCCTTTGCCTTGCGCTCGGCCATGTGCTTTCGCAGCACTATGAGGGCCATCTCGTAAAAGGTGAGTCCGTTTTTCTGCGACTGGGTGTCTATCCAGCGGAGACCGTCAGCAAGCTCCGTATCGTTTTCTGACATGACGACTAGGTCGTCGATAATTGACATGAATTGTTCGTCGACTTCTTGGCCCATCATTTGCGCTCTCTTGCCCCCAGTTTTGGAATTGCGTTTTTAGCAGGTCGTCTAGCAAGTGTTGACATGCTTGGTGTATTATCTTGACCAGAGTGCTGTCTGCGGGGGCCGGGCTGCGCACTGCGCCCTGATCCCGAGCGGGGCCGCCCTTTTTGCCCCTCGCCCGTAGAATATCCCCCGGAATTTAAAATGCTTAAATAATCCTTCAATTTGATCCTACAACTAAATGAATTATCTTTTGAATGAGGGGTTTTGTGATTAAAAATGCGGATAAAGTTCGGGTTTACACAGGGGCTCAATGTCGCAAGGCTAGGCCTTGACGAGGCTCAGATAATGACTGCCTGCCAGATGGCAGACAGGCTAGACTTTGACTCGGTGTGGGCGATGGATCACTCCAACGTCCCCCAGTGGAAGAACGCCGTAGTCAACGACGCTTGGCTTTTGCTTGCCGCCATCGGAGCGGTCACGAGGAAAGTGGAACTGGGTACGTGTGTGACTGATGCCATCAGGAGACACCCTTCCGCCATTGCGCTGTCTGCCGTGACACTTGACAGGCTAACCCAGGGCAGGGGCATCCTGGGAATTGGGGCTGGCGAGGCGCAGAACGTGGTCGACTTTGGCATCGAGTTCAGCAAACCCGTGACAAAATTCAAGGAACAGCTGGAAGTAATTGAAAAACTGTTCGACTCTGACCCGGACAACAGGGTGAACTATACCGGCGAGTACTACAAGCTGATAAACGCGTGCCTTCAGGCAAAAAGCATCCGAAAGCCGAGGCCGCCCGTCTACATTGCCGCCGGCGCTCCAAAGACACTCGAGCTGTGCGCCACGTACGGCGACGGCTGGATACCAATAGGCTATACGCCGGAGCTTTTCAAGCACCACGCAGGCGTAATCAAGGATCACGCCAAAAAGCAGGGCAGGAACCTTGACGACTTTCAGTTTGCAAACGACGTTGACGTGTACTTTACAGACGACGGCGAAGAGGCATGGAACAAGATGAAAAATGCAGTCAAGGTCAGCCTCTACAAGCCGGAGCTTTTGAAGGTCCACAACATCCAGCAGGACTCGGAGTTTGACTTTAGGAGATACTTTACGGAATACGCAATGAACAAGCCGGAGCTCATGGAGCAGATGAAGAGGGCCGCTCTTCACATTCCAGACAGCGTGGCAAGGTCGGCCATCGGTGTCGGCAAGCCTGACGACGTGATACAGATGCTTGAGCGGTTCATAAAGGCAGGGACCAACCACTTTATCATCAGGTTCTGGGGCGAGGGCTACTTTAGAAGCATCGAGATGTTTGGCAACAAGGTAATCCCGTACTTTAGAGACCAGGCACGCAAGTAGCCTTCAAGCCCTGGCCTGTCACTGAAAAGAATCAAGGGTGGCATCGGATCCGGCCGGGTGGCCGTCCTCGTCCACCGCCCTTGCGTCAAAGCCCATCTTGCGTAGCGACCGGGCAAACTCCTTTGCAAACCCGTGAAAGGTATACACCCTGCTTGGCGCGCATTTCTTGACAGCGTCGACAAGCTCGTTGTAATCGCAGTGGTCGCTCATCGGAATTGCATAGTCAAGGCCCATCATGTAGCGGTACCGCTCGCCCGTGGCCCAGCCGCTGAATCCGACTGTCACTGCGTTATACCGTGCCTTCATGTCGCGTACAAAGGCACTCCTGCCGGACATCAGGGGCGCAACCATTATCCACGGCCGCTCCTTTGCAAGCAGCCCCTGCTGCTCGGCCTGCGAGCACGTGACAACGTCCTTGAACTTTACCCCGAGTTCAGAGTAGACGGAGTTCATGGTTGCTACGGAGTCATGCACGTAGAGCGGGTCCCAGTGATCAAAAAGCTTGGTGAGCAGCTGCGCCTTGCCAAGCGCATAGCCCATCAGTATGACCGGCCGCCCAAGGTCGTAGTTTTCGGAGATTATCTTGTTGGTCTTGTGCTCGACTTCTGTCAGTTTCGGAAAGACGTACTCGGGCCTGCCAAAGGTCGACTCGATAATGAGAGTCTCTGCGCGGGGCATCCTTGCAGGTTTCATGAACGCGCGCTGGCGGGTCGAGATGTCGCCCGTGTAGAACATCGAGTCGCCTACAAGAAGTCCCCTGGAGCCAAGTATGTGGCCCGTATCGACAAGCTCAAGGCCCTCCCAGCATTCCGCGGGCTCGGTAAAGCAGTACCCCCGCGCCCCGGCGATGAGGCAGGTTTCCTTTGACGCAATCACCTGCGATTTCTTTTCGGCATTCTTATTTCTGCTCCTCTTGTGGAGGTGGTCAACGTGGGCGTGGGATACAAAAGTGATATCGCAATCCGCCTGGCGGCTCGGGTCAAGGGCTATGGTTGTTTGGCCCTGTCGCACAACGATTCCGGAAGAACCACGCGACACGGTACAGTGCGGCAAGCTGTCACACCTAGCCGAGGTCAATATTTTAAGATTTAGCTACTTGCCGGGAGTGTTGACTATATTTAGGTGCGAAAACAAACAAGCGCGGCATTGCTTGGCCTTGGCATTCTGATTTCAGGGAGGGGGAGCAACATGGACGCCATACTCTCTTCGTTAAGCGGCAAGACAGGCAAGGTCAGTCCCAAGGTTGTGATTTCCGACAAGGCCGATGCCCCAGGACTTCGGATAGCCTCTGAAAAACACGGCGTCCCGGTTCAGGTAGTGCCCGCCGAAGGACTGAGGGGATGGGAGTATGACTCCAAGCTGGCGTCCGCTCTTGAAGCATACGGCGTCACGCCTGCTTCCGGCCTGGTGTGCCTTGCAGGCTTTATGAGGCTGCTCAGCTCCGAGTTTGTAAGGCGTTATTCGATGCGCATTTTGAACATACATCCTGCGCTGCTCCCGTCGTTCCCAGGGCTGCATGCCCAGAGGCAGGCTATTGAATACGGCGCCAAGGTGTCAGGCTGCACTGTCCACTTTGTAGACGAGGGGACCGACACAGGGCCGGTAATCCTCCAGCGCGCGGTGCCAGTCGGCGAGTCGGACACGGAAGAGACGCTGGCCGAGAGGATCCTGAGGGTAGAGCATGAACTTTATCCCGAGGCGGTCAGTCTGTTTGCAGAGGGGAGGCTAGCCGTGCAGGGCCGCAGGGTTCGGATTCTTGGCTAGTTGCCGGTACCAGCGAAAAATTGGCGTATTGCTTGCTGGCCTTTTTTAGCGCTCTTACGAGCTCCCTTTCGTCGGCGATGGTGGCTATGAGCGCCTCGACCCCGTAGACCGGGGTATCCCTCGGCGAGACCGCAGGAGCATGTTTGGAGTGCGGGGCGCGCCGCCGACTCTTCTTGCGCGCTGTCGTTGATCGGGCTTTCATCATCCACAGGTATAGTCGCCTGCTTTTCTTATAACTCTCACTTGAATGCCGCCACGATAATCGCGCCGCCGAGCATCTTTTTCTCAAACTCGACCGAAGAGAACTTGGACCTGAGCATGCCCTCGAGGTCCTTGTTCTTGGGCCAGCGCAGGTACGTGCCGTAGAGCGTCCGAAACTTGAGGCCGGCCCTGCCTGCGATAAAAAAGGCCAGCACGCCGAGCACGTATTTAAGGTAAAACGACGTGCCCGCCCTGACAAGCCGCGAGTCTGGCTTGCCCAGGTCGACGATCACCAGCCTGCCCCCGTTCTTGAGCACCCTGTGCATCTCAGAGATGGCGGTCTGGAGCTCCACGGCATCGCGCAGGCAATAGCCGCATAGCACCGCGTCGAATGTGCCTTCCCGGAAGGGCATGTACTCAAATATCCCTGAAGACAGGTCCGCTGCAAACGAATCCTTGTCTGCCCGGGCCAGCATCTCGGGGATAGGGTCGTACATGACAATCCTGGCGCTGCCGCCAGAGACGCTGAGTGCGACGCGGCTCATATTGCCGTAGCCGGACCCGGCGTCAAGCACAAGGTTTCCGGGCCGGACCCTGCCGGTTATCCCGCGGCAGCGAAACTCCTCGTCGTGCCCAAGCGAGATGACCCGGTTGACCCTGTCATAGACCGGGATAATCGAGCGGAGTACTTCAATGACCTCCTGCCAGTACTTGTTGCCTAGCCCGGACAACCGCAGCACAGCTCAGTCCAGCTGCATTAATACTGTTTCCTGCCCCGACAGGCAGCCTAGAATATTTTTATCCTTCAACAGTCATCGTCCCTTGTACTGTGGCCGGCAATTACCGCTGCCCCCGTTGCAGCGCTCCTCACTCTGTCTCCGCCGAGAGGATATTTGACGGCAGGGTTATTGTCCGCTGCTCAAAGTGCTCTGTCTGCGCGCTAGTCCCGTGGCAGGGCGGTTCTGATGGCTCGCAGCCCTTTGACGAGGCGTACCTGGAGTTTCTGGACAGAGTCGATGCGGGATCTGGCATCTCGTCCGGCGAAGACCTTGACATTGTCATGGAGCAGGAGCGCATTATCCGGACGCGCAGCGAAATCGAGAAAATGATCTCGGGAGCTGGCGCCACCGGCGACCCGCTTGTAAGGGCGGCGCTTGAGTCCCGGCAGGACTATGTGGTTGACTTTAGGGCCCTGGAGGAGCCGGCGCCGGAACTCGGAGGAAGGCTTGAAGAGCTCCCCATCGACCCCGCACTGATAGGCGCGCTCAAGAGCAGAGGGATTGATCGCCTCTTCAAGTTTCAGGAGATGGCCGTCAAGAGCATCCTCCAGGGAAAGGACGTAGTGATAACCGCTCCCACCGCTTCGGGAAAGACGGAGGCGTTTACAATCCCGATCCTCCAGAGCATATCCGAGCAGGTCCCGCGGTTTGGCTCCCTTCGCCCGACGGAGGGCGGCAGGATTTCAGCGATTTTTGTTTATCCAACCAAGGCCCTGTCAAGGGACCAGCTTCCAAAAATCCGCGGACTCGCCGACTCACTTGGGCTGAGGGTCGCGGTACTGGACGGCGATACCAAGGACGCCGAGAGGGCGCAGGTTATGGGTAGTCCGCCCGACGTCCTGATTACTAACTTTGACGTGATACATTACCACCTGCTGCACCGAACCAAACTCTCGCGCCTCTTGCGAACCGCGCGCTTTCTTGTGGTAGACGAGGCGCACGTGTATACCGGCGTTTTTGGCTCAAACGTCCACCACATAGTCGCCCGGCTTGAAAGGACAATGGACGCGCTTTCAGGCAGAAAAAGGCTGCAGGTTGCGGCCGCCTCTGCCACGCTACCAAACGCAGGCCAGTTCTGCGAGGTGCTGTTTGGCCGGCCGCTGCAGGTGATTGAAGGCTCTGGGCGTCAGCAGAACATCAAGATGGCAATGATCTTTCCCTCGCTGCGCTCCCACCGGAGCCTTGTCCTGGACCTTATCAGGCAGGCCGCCAGGAACCACCACAGGACGCTGTCGTTTAGCAACTCTCACCTTGGCGCAGAGCTGACCGCGTTCTACTCTTCCCGGCAGGGCGTCAGCATTCGCGTGCACAGGGCAGGGCTTGCGGCGCACCTCCGAAGGCACGTCGAGGATCAGTTCAAGGCGGGCAAGCTGACGGCAATCTCGGCTACTCCCACTCTGGAACTTGGAATCGACATTGGTGACATTGACGTCATCGTATCCGGCATCGTGCCAGTCAACAGGCTTACTCAGCGCATCGGAAGGGCAGGTCGCCGCGGCCAGCAGGGCTATGCGTTTCTCGCGCTTGGGACAGACCCTATCAGCCAGTACTACAAGAACCATCCTGACGACTATTTGTCTGACAGGGAGTATGCCTACGCGGACCCGTCAAACCCATTCGTGCTCGAGTACCAGGTACTTGCAATGTCCTGCGACCGGCCAATATCAATGGCCGAATCAAAACCTGTCTGGCAGACGCTCCAGTCGCTAGTCTCAAAGGGGCTCATAACGTTGGAGGCAGGCAAGTTCGTGCCAGACCGCGAAAAGGCCCGGGAAGTTCTCAGCAAGTACAGCATCAGGGGAATTGGAAGCCGCGTTGACATCATGCTCAACAAGTCCGTGATAGGCGACAGGGCGCTTCCGCAGGCACTTGAGGAGCTGCACAAGGACGCGGTGTACTTTTTCTCCGGCAGGCGGTACAGGGTAAAGCAGCTTCATTTTTCTTCAAGCGCGACCGCCGCTGATCAAAATACAAAGGACAGGCAGCCGTACGCTGAACTCGAGCCTCTGCCTTATGACTATCCGTACTACACCAAGGCAATCACCGACGAGTGGCCTTCGGTGAAAGAGGTGCTTGAGAAGAGACAGGCTTTTGGAGTCGAGGTCCTCTACTGCACGCTCCACATCAGAAAGAGGGTGCTTGGCTATGCCAACATCGAGATCGGCCAGGAGGCCGCGGCGCAGGCAAAAAGAAAGGTGATGCTCGAAGAGCCGCTAGAGTTTGAGTTTGAGTCGAAGGGTTTTGTCTTCAGGGCGCCGGCGCCGACCGAAACGATCTCAAAGTCTGACAGCCCCGAGGGCCCCGAATACGTGTCTACCAGCGCGTTTCACGCGACAGAGCACGTCGTAATTGAGGGAAGCGCCATGATAACCGGCGGCGCGTCGCAGGACCTTGGCGGGATCTCGCTCGGCTCGTCAGGCCTCATTTTTGTCTATGACGGAAGCATCGGCGGAAACGGTGCAAGCAGGATACTGTTTGAGAGGCTGGACATGGCGCTTGGCAGGGCGCTGCGAATCCTCTCGGACTGCCCGTGCGTTAGCGAGAGCGGCTGTCCCCGCTGCACGTACTCGTACAGGTGCGGCAACAACAACGAATACCTCCACAAGCGCGCCGCGATTGAGGTGCTGAGCAGAATCGTTGAAGGAGAAAAGACCGTGGTCGGAGAGGTTATCGACGGCGACAGAGCACTTGTTTGAACATCTAAAGGTTTATCAATAGTTGTAGACGGTTGTTTTTTACCAAGTTGGACGACGCTTATGTCGATGCGCCGCCTTCAGCGGTGGCGGTACCGGAGGTATCCGCCGCCTCGGGAGCAAAGGGTTCCGCCGCTGGCAAGGTCAGGTGGCAGACGCTTGAGCACAAGGGCGTCGCCTTTCCACCAGAATACGAGCCAAGGGGCATCACGATAAAAATCAAGGGAGAGGATCTTTTGCTTAGCCGCGACCAAGAGGAAATGGTCTACGCCTGGGCAAAAAAGAAGGACACGCACTATGTGCAAGACCCGGTCTTTCAGTCCAACTTTATGAGCGATTTTTCAAAATTATTGCCAGACAGGTTCAAGGCCGCAAACATGCAGGATATCGACTTTGCCATGGCGTACAGGCTCGTCGACGAGGAAAAGACAATGAAGGAGGCAGACAAGGAGCGATTCAAGAACCTGCCGCGAGAGGAAAAGAAAAAGATCTCGCTTGCAAAAAAGGGGGAGAGGGAAAAACTCAAGGCGACCTTTGGCAAGGCAATGGTTGACGGCGTGGAGGTCGATATTGCAAACTGGCTGGTCGAGCCGCCAGGACTTTTCATGGGAAGGGGCCAGCACCCGATGAGGGGGAGGTGGAAGCCCCGGGTAAAGCCCCAGGATGTCATACTTAACCTTGGCGAAAGCGCGCCGGTGCCCGAGGGCAGCTGGAAGGACGTGATTCACGATCATTCCTCGACATGGCTTGCGACATGGATTGAGACGCTCACGGACAAGCGCAAGTACGTTTGGCTGCACGACTCGGCATCGCTTCGCCAGGACAACGACAGGGCCAAATACGACAAGGCAAAGAAACTAGCCGAGCAGCTGCCAAGGGTTCAGCGTGAGGTCATACGCCGCATGAAGTCAAAGCCAGACGGAAGGGTCTCGACCGTGGCGTACCTAATATTCAAGCTGGCCATGAGGGTTGGCGACGAAAAGGATCCCGACGAGGCCGACACGGTCGGCGCGAGCACCCTGCGTGTGGAGCACATCAAGTTTCCAAAGTCGCCCGATGGCAGGCAGCTATTGGAGTTTAATTTTCTGGGCAAGGACAGCGTGCCGTGGCAGAAGAAGCTTGAGGTCAACTCTGACGACACCAGGGCGCTTCATGAAAACCTTGTCGCATTTACAAAGGGCAAGGACCCCTCCGTTCAGATTTTTGACAGCATAAACTCGCGGAAGGTAAACGCGTTTCTGGGAAGCATCATGCCCGGCCTGACTGCCAAGGTCTTCAGGACGTGCATTGCGACCTATGTCGTTCAGGACTCGCTCAAGAAGGAAAAAATCGACAAGAACTCTTCGGAGGCGCAAAAGATCTATGCCGCGCGAAAAGCCAACCTGCAGGCAGCGATTACCTGCAACCACAAAAAGGGCGTCGACCCAAAGAACCCCGCCGCGCGAAAAGCCCTTGAAAAGTTCGAGGAATCGGTTGCAAAAAAGAAGGAGGCAATAGCCGCCGCAAAGGCGGAAATCGAGGCGCGCAAGTGGAAGACTGAGAACCAGGAAAAGCGCATGAAGGAGCGGCTTGAGCGCATGGAAGTTCAGCTAAAGCTCCAGCAAGACACAAAGGACTACAACATCGGCACGTCCCTTCGGAACTACATCGACCCGAGGGTAATGAAGGCGTGGCTGAACTTTGTAGAGCTTGACTGGACCAAGGTGTATACCGCCACCCTCCAGCGCAAGTTCAAGTGGGTGGAAGGCTACAAGGACCGAAACTTTAGGACGTTTTATCCCGAGCTTAAAGAAAAAATCTAGCTGTCATAAGACTTATATCGTTTCTTTCTGTTTGTAGGTTCAGACTGTCCATCTCATGATCTTTGGTAATCTCGGGAGACGCACGGCAGAGTATGCAGGTGCGCCGAGGACCGCAATGTTGTTTGTTGTCGCAGCGAGCCTTTTGCTGACTTTTTTTTCGCCTGCACTCCTGCTGCAAACGCGCGGCCCTCCGCTGCTTCGAGCCGCCGATGCGCAGCTCTCGGACAACGGCACCAACTATGAGCCGGACTCGCTATTCATCGCGCTTCTAAGCGGCGGAGACGCGCTGGTCGAATACGACGTCAAGATCCCAAACCCGCAGACAGACTCGACTGTCGCGCTGTTTGGCACCCAGGACTTTAGGGATCTCATCGTCGCGGACTTTAACGACAAGTTGATTGCCTACGACCTTGGGCCCGGAAAGAACCAGATAATACTGCGCTCGCCCAGCTCGGCTGACGCGAGGATAAGTTATTCCACCCAGGACCTGCTCAACAAGACCGGCAAGGTATGGACTTTTTCGATAGACTCGCCTATCGCATATACATTAAAGCTGCCGGCAAACAGCGTGCTCACTGACACTTCAGGCTCAGAGCCTCCAGCGATAAAGACGATAGGAGGGCAGTACCTGCTTACGTTCAATCCGGGCGTTTCGACGGTTTCCTATATCATCGGGGTCGTGGGGACTGAAAGCCAGGCAAGCATCGTGATAAAGGCCGCCGACACGACGATAAGGGAGGTAAAGCAGCAATATTCTGGCATAGTTCTGACCGCCGCGGAGGACATGCTAAAGAATGCCACGTCATTTTTTGCTGCTGGCAGGTTCACTGATGCGGAGAGCCTCGCAGGCAAGGCAAACGATGCGGCGGTGACGGCAGGGCAGGGATATTCCGACGCCCAGTCCGCGATATCAGCAGCCGAGCAGCAGATTGCGAACGCCAGCAGCCAGAACAGGGACACCACGGCTGCAAACGCGCTTCTGCAAACCTCAAAAGACCAGTTTGCCCGGGGAGAGTATCCGCAGTCAAAGGACTCTGCCGAACAGGCGACGGGGGCCATCGGAGCGTCCAGCGCTGGCGGCAGCGGCAACAGCAACCTGCTCACACTTGGATTAGTTGTAGGGGCCGTGGCCGCAGCCGCAGGAGGCGGAGGATTTATCGTGCTCAGGATGCGCAGCCGGCCGCCCCTGCAGGTAGCACCAAGGCAGAGCGAGGTTGAACCAGACTCCCGCCGGCAGATTGATGTTCAGAGTCCGGAACGCGACGGACCCATCGCGGACGTTCTCCGGCCAGAATCTGATCCGATAGAACCTGCATTAAGGACACCTTCGGACAAACTGAGAGACACCGGCCCGGCAGAGCATGCAGGATTTTCCGACCCGCTTGTCAGAGCCCCGGGTACGGCTGCACCAGAATCGCAGACCAACCCGAGCGTCCTAGCGAGGATAGTGAGCAGGATTATCCAGGAAAAGCCTGCACTCCGGCAGGAGGACAGGGACGTCCTTTCATTTCTTGCGGAAAAGGAAGGCGCGGCGTTTGAGAGCGAGATCCGCGGCAAGTTCCAGCTTCCAAAGACAACCATCTGGAGGCTTGTCAAGAGGCTTGAAAGGGAGGACCTCGTAGAAATCCGCAAGGCCGGCGGCCAGAACCTCATAAAGCTCAGGTTTGAGGGAAGGCAGCAATAGACAGGAAAAGTTGCACCTGAAATCAGGGCCTATCCGGATTCAGCCAAAGGCATGGAAAAATTTTTATGCTAAATCTGGAAAGCGGGCATAACTCTTGTGCGTAACGATAATCGATTTGATAAGAATTTTGCTATTTCGAGCCAAATATGTGATAAAATCACTCGCCTCCATATTTTTATATTTCCATTGACAAGTAACCTTCTGTTATGGCCCGCCAAGAGGATCTTTCCGCATCCCTGCTCTCAAGCCCGATCGAGCACTACGTAAACACAAACATCGTGATACTCGGCAGTACCGACAACGCGGCTGACGCGCTCAAGATGATAAAGGAGAGGGCAATCAGAAGCGTCCTTGTTTCGCACCAGGGAGAAGTAATAGGCCTGGTCAGCAAGACCGACATCCTCTTCAAGGTGATGGCGCAGGGCAAGAATCCCGAAAAGATAAAGCTGCGCGAAATAATGTCCTCCCCTGTAATTGCCGTCGGGCCGGCCAACACGGTGCAGGAGGTTCTAGGAGTGATGGACAAGCACGTGATACGCCAGGTGATTGTGAGCTCGGAGTCAAAGGTGCTTGGGATGGTAAACCGCGACGAGATGTTTGAGACCATATACAGGTCCACCATGGTCGACGTTGACACGGCAATCGAGGGCACCCCGGTGTGCATAATCAACCCAAAGGCCATCGTCTACGTGAAGGACATTACGACGGCAAACCTGGTCTGCCCCTACTGCGAGTCTCCGTTTGACACGTCCGAGGGCCTCTCAAACCACATCGACCGGCTTCACACTGGCAGCGGCGTCCTAGAAGGCGACGCGCGCAAACTGTACGAGCAGTAGATCTTTGCGCAGTCTTAGGCAATTCGCCATGTCGCCGGGACGTGCATTAATAGAATATATTATACGTGAGAAAAAAAGCAGCAGCTGGCTCAGGCCGTGCCAGCCAGAGAGTGCCGGGGTAGCTCAGCTTGGTTAGAGCGTACGACTCATAATCTCAACATAAGAAATCGTAAGGTCGCGGGCTCAAATCCCGCCTCCGGCACTATCATACTCAAGCCGTCCGGCCCTTATATCTCCAGAGTCAAGACTTTTTCGTTCCATCCGGATTGAAGACTACGCATTACTTATTTTTTGGCCATTTCCGCCAGCCATGAAAATATTGTCTCCTCAGCTGCTTTGTCAAGATCTGTATCTGAAGAGCAATAGTGCGAGGAGGCATACTCGGCCGTGAGACTTTCTTTTGGCAATTCCTCAGACCTAAGTACATGATTGGCATTTTCAGGATAGTAGAACGAAACGCCTGCTTTTCCACGAGTGGCTGTTTCCAATGCCCTCCCGTCTATCTGCCAGTTAATCTGGATGTCCTTCTTTCCTATCATGATCAGAATAGGCGCCGATATTTTTGCAACATGCTCAGAAAGGCTGTAATTCCATAATTCTCTTGAAAAAGGCAAGTTAGCTTTATTCTCTAATCCGCGAAGCAGCAGCTTTGCGCTCTCAGGAATCGACGGTCCTACCTTCAGTGGCCTGCTAGCAAGAAAGTCTGCGATCGCGGCATCATAGTCTTTCATAATAGATTCCGCGTACGGCAGATTCCTTGCCTGAGCGAAAATTTGCATGCGGGCGACTTCGCCAATCGTTCTTCCCGGCGGTCCTGTAAGAACCAGCCCCTTGAACAGATTTGTCTTGGCTTGAAGCTGGTAGTTTACCGCATGAATGGCTCCTTCGCTATTGGTAAGGGCAAATACTTTGTCGTTGTCGATCCCATCTTCAGCAATAACGGTTTTGACTGCACCGAATAACTCATCCAAGTGGGTTTGCATACTGATTTTCCCCGCAAATTTTGAAAGGTTTTCGCTCACGCGAGGACCCGAAGCCATCTTGTCATAGCGAAGAGTCACAAAGCCATGATTTGCGAGTGCCTCCGCAAGTAACCTCCCACTGCCGTTTGTTCCGGGAAGCAGAGGTGAGCACCAATTTCTGTCAGTGGGCCCGCTACCTGCAACAAGTATCACAGCATGACGATTACCGCTGCTTTTTGGCCTTGTAATGGTTCCATTTATTGGAATGTCGAGAGCCTTCCACGAAACTTCCTCGTTTTCAATCTCAAACAAATGCGGCTACCACTAGGAAAACGAGGATGGCATTTAATTGATGTTCCCCGCGGTGAAAGCATCTTGTGTATAAACAAGAAATTCTGTTTCATGAGACTCTCGCAATGGAACGAGTCGGGCCAGAACTCGGGCATGATTTCTGATGCCAGTGTCCAGCCTCCGGCACCTTTAATGATCTGCAAAGGTGCTCCTGAATCAGGCTTATGGTATGCGGCCGGTCTAGAATCCGGAAATCAGTGCCCGCACCGATTTGGATCTGACGCACTCTTTAACGGTTTTGCCTGCGCGATCGGTGTCTGTGAGGCTTGCACCGTTATCAAGAAGCAACCGGATGATTTTGCCTTGTTCTCTGCGGGCCATTGCAGACCCGCTGCCCCCTCGCCCCGTATCCTGCACTGCAAGGTGTAGTGGCGTAGAGCCTGTCCCATTCCTTCTGACTACATCCGCCCCATTTCGGATAAGGGCCTGAACGGCGGCCGTGGAGCGCGTACGCACTGCGCGGTGAAGAGGAGAGACGCCACTTTTGTCCGCAGAATCAGGATCTGCGCCTGCCCCAACCAGGTACTCGATGATCGCGTACTGAGCGTCTGGGTCCCACAGAGGGCCGCCAGGCGCCCCATCGGCCGCATAGTGCAGCGGCTCTGCGCCGCGCCGGTTTTTCGCTCGAACGCTTGCGTGTCTGCGTACAAGTTCTACCGCAAAGTCTCGCTGGTAAGCTGCAGAAGCAACATGCAGCGCTGTGTCTCCGGCATAGAGATAGTGAGAAACCTGTCTCAGAAAGAAAGCACTTGCATTGGAGCGATTGGCACCTCCCGTGAGCGTCGCACGCGCAAGTTGTGGCGATTCGGCCAGCAACTGGGAAGCTCTTTGGTGGTCCCTCAAACCAATTGACTCAAAAAGCATCCCGAGCGCCTGTTGGTCGCTATCTGGGTGAAGACCAGTCGTTGAGTCGCGTCCCGTGCGCTCTCCTCGCAAAACTATGCAGTATGAAAAAAGATATAGCAATTAAAGAACTTTAAGTCTGCTAAAAGAATTCTCGTCTGGATTCTCCACGCCCCTTTAGTTATCAAAATCTCCGGGAGTTGTCCGAATTCTTTAGCACAAGTGCAGCCTAATTGTATTTAGATAAGGATCTTGATAAGTGCAATCGATGGCAAAGGGAGAAATGATTCTCTCACTTAAGGTGCTCGAAGCATATACAAGAGATGTTGGCCGCGGCGTTGCTCGCATAGATTATAATTCCATGGATTCACTTGGTGCGTCAACCGGCGACGTTCTTGAAATCAGAGGGAAACGCAGGACAGTCGCAAAAAGCCTTCCGATTTACCCCTCAGATGAAGGAAAAGGGGTCATAAGGTTTGACGGCCTTGTCAGAAACAATGCAGGGATTGCCATCGGCGATACTGTAATTGTGAAGAAGGTCAAAGCCCTTAAGGCAGACAAAGTAGTAGTTGCCCCGGCTGAGGCAATTCCACCTATTGACGAGCGTTACCTTGCCGATGCGCTTGAAAGCGTGCCACTAATCAAAGGTGACAACGTAATGGTGCCTTACTTTGGTGGCAGGCTCACTTTTCAGGTAATAGGAGTCACACCTGAGGCTGATGCAGGACTTGTCACTCAAAAGACCATATTCCAGATCGCAGAAAAAGGCGACACGTTAAGGGGAGTACAGCTGGTCACATACGAGGACATTGGCGGACTGAAGGAAGAGATCCAAAAGGTGCGCGAAATGATAGAGCTTCCTCTGAGGCATCCTGAAATTTTCGAAAAGCTCGGGACGAGGATCCCCAAGTCGATTCTTTTCAGAGGTCCTACTGGAACCGGAAAGACACATTTGGCCAGGGCGGGCGCAAGCGTTTCTAGCGTGCATTTCATCCCCATTGCTGCAACTGAAATAATCAGTAAATACCATGGCGAAGCGGAGGCCAAGCTCAGGGAAATTTTCAAGGAGGCGAAGGAAAAGGCCCCCTCAATAATATTCATTGACGAAATTGACTCGATAGCTCCTATTAGGAAAATCTCGAGTGAGGCCGAAAGAAAGCTCTCCTCTCAGTTGCTGTCCCTGATGGACGGACTCGAATCAAGGGGCACTGTCTTTGTAATCGCGGCGACCAATAGGCATGAGGCAGTCGACCCGGCGTTCAGAAGACCGGGGCGATTTGATGTCGAGATAGAGTTCAGGATTCCCGACCAAAATGCTCGGCTTGAAATCTTGAAGATCTATGCAGGGCGGATAAGGGAGCTTGGAGCTGACGTCGACCTTGAAAAAATCGCCTCGATGACAGAGGGTTTCACGGGGGCGGATCTGGAATACCTGTGTACAGACGCATCAATGAATTGCATAAAGAGAATGCTCCAGATTGATGCCCTGTACAGCACGCCGGATCCAATAAGCAATGAGGAGCTGAAAAAACTCGAAGTTAACATGAGCGACTTTGAAGCAGCAGCCGATTCGCTGTCAAAAACAAAGAAAGCAATTCCCAGAGAGTAGGGCGCTAGCCTCTGTCTTGAACATAGTCCATATCCTAGCGATTCCAACACTAGAAAGCAAAATGGTTAACAAACACTCGGCAAATTGACCTCTCCCTTTGGAACTATCAATCTGCGCTGGAGCTTTTCGTACTTTCTGAGAATAACGGCATCCCTCCGCGCCTCTCGTCTGTCACAAACCGTCTGTCCGGCCAAGCCTCGTGCGGGCGCGATTCGCATGAACCCATAAAAGCAATCCGGGTATATTTCATTTCGGCATGAAGTCCATTGGTGAAATAATGTCAAAGAAAATCGAGACCATTGACATTAACGCGACGGCCCACGACGCTGCAATGAAAATGAAGGACAAGAACGTCAGCTCGCTTCTCGTTGTCGACCAGCAAAGCGAGCAAGTCAACCAGGGCATACTCACCGAGCGCGACCTCGTAAGGAGGGTCTGTGCTACAGACGAGCCGGACCTGAATGTCCCGGTAAAGACCATAATGTCTTCGCCAATTGCATTCATCGACCCTTTCTCCCCGGTAGAAGTGGCTGCAGATAACATGCGCCACTACGGCATGCGCCACTTTTTGGTTGCCGACGAGTCTGGAAAAGCGCTTGGCATCATTACGCTATCCGACCTTGCGGGATACCTGGCAGAAAACGTCAACATTGATGACGTGAACGCAACAATCCTAAAGGCGCTCAAGGACGAAGGAGGATACCCCTCCTAGGCGCAATCCCGTTCCAGGTTTTATTCCCTGTCTTTTACCCTTAAAGTAGAAACTAGTACGAGTGTACCTGCGACTTGTGCTCGCGCAGGTATTTTTTCTTCTTGAAGCGCTCGTTACACTTGTCACACTTGAAAGGTCTTTCAAACTCCTCAAGGAAGCGCCGCTTGCGCTCTTCTGGTGACTCTTCTACCGTCTTTGGAGCGCCATCTGCGGAGGGATTTATCATGCTAACGATCAATGCAAACCACTTTTTCGTTTATTTACTTTAAGTAAAAGAGTTCTAATTTCACGCGTCACGGCCAAAACGACAGTGACACTCATATAGAGTTTCAAGATGCCTTTTTGATAGTGCCGTCGTAGCTCAGCCTGGGAGAGCACTCGACTGATTTTCAATATCAGGGTGAAGCTGAAGACCGAGCTGTCGTGAGCTCAAATCTCACCGGCGGCACCTATACTAATTCCGGTTCTTGGTCAGCCTGCCAACAAGACTCTTGGCATTCTCTATTATCCTGCCCGAGGCTGCAAGGTGCGAGGCGGGCTGAAATATCGTCTCGAGTTCTTGCCGTGACAGGCTCTCGGATATGCTTGCGTCCTTTGCCGCCGCTTCGAGAAAATGCGTTCCGTCTGCCGCTGCGGAAAATGCCACGCGCTGTATGTCCCTGTAGGCTTCAAAACGCGGGACGCCCTTTTTCACAAGGGCCTCAAGCACAAACTCGGCATAGATTTGTCCCTTGGTTATTTCGATGTTGGAAGTAATCCGGCTGCGGTTGACCGCAAGCTCTGATATCACCTTGATCATGAGGCCGAGCATCTCGTCGAGAAGAATCGCTCCCAGCGGGAGTGTAAAGCGCTCGTTTGCAGAGTTTGAGAGGTCCCGCTCGTGCCACAGGGGGACGTTCTCAAGCGATACGTCCACAAGCGACCTGAGGAGCCTTGAAAGCGATGAAACGCGCTCGCTCTTTGTAGGGTTTCGCTTGACAGGCACCGCGCTGCTCCCCATCTGGCCTTTTCTGAAAGGCTCGGCTACCTCAGCAATCTCTGTCCGCTGCAGGTTCCGTATCTCGACGGCAATCTTGTCAAGCGTCGATCCGACAAGGGCCAGCAGAAACTGCGCCTCGGCAAAGCGCTCGCGGGGGATCACCTGGGTGGCAGCGTCTACAGGGTACAGGCCGAGGGACTTGCTAGCAAGTCGTTGTACCTCAAGGGCCTTTTCTCCCATCAGCGAGCCGGTGCCTACGACGCCTAGCGTCTTGCACAGCAAAACCCGGGGCCGGGCCTCTCTTATCCTCTCATAGTGCCTTGCCATCTCTGAGGCCCACACTGCGAACCGCAGTCCAAACGCGACAATGCTTGCATGCTGGCCGTGGGTGCGCCCGACCGCTGGAAGGTCGGAAAACTCGGCTGCCCTTGAGGCGAGTTTTTCCGCGAGTGTTTTTACCTTTTCTTCAATGATTTCAAACGCGTCTCTCAGCTGCATGCACATCGAGGTGTCGACCACGTCGGCGCTTGTTAGCCCGTAGTGCACCCAGGGCTTTGACGCCGCGGCCAGCTGCTCGCTCAGTGCCTCGACGAGCGCGGCCGTATCGTGGTCGCTTATAGACTCGAGCTCTGCAATCCTCTCAAGTGTAACCTTGCCCGAAGAGGCGGCCTTGGAAATGTCCTCGGCCGCGGCGGCAGGAATCATTTTCAACTCGGCCTGGCTTTCCGCAACCGAGGCCTCGAACAAGAGCTGGTACCTGAGGCGGGCATGGTCCTCAAAGATGCTGCGCATCTCCTTGCTTCCGTACCGTCCCGAGTCAACTGGAAGGATTGGCATTGGATTGTGGCTAACATACTGCATCAGTCTGGATGAATTAAATCTTGTCTGGCCTCGCACCTCATGTACGCGGTTTTTGTCAAATTCTAGGAACGCATATAATAGCTCCGGCGGACTGTGATAAGGCATTGAGTGAGCTTGTCACCCGGAGCGGCAACCACCGGGTAAAGAAGGTCGGCGATTTTGTCTACAGAATAGAGCGCGACCAGTCGAAGGGCATGAACGTTCCCGTCACAATTTACGCTAACGATTCCCTCATTTCCAAGATGGTCATGGACCGCACCATAGACCAGGCGGCAAACGTCTCTACACTGCCGGGCGTGCAAAAGCACGTCGTAGTGCTGCCAGACGGTCATGAGGGTTATGGCTTTCCTGTGGGAGGCGTCGCGGCCACCGACCTTGAAACCGGCGTGATTAGCCCCGGTGGCGTCGGCTACGACATCAACTGCGGAGTGCGGCTTGTGCGCACGAGCCTAACAGAGTCGGACCTGAGGCCAAAACTCAAGGATCTTGTAAATGACCTCTTCAAGTCAATACCGTCCGGCGTGGGAAGCGAGGGCGCCGTAAGGCTGTCCAAGTCAGAACTCGACGACCTGCTTGTCGAAGGGGTTGGGTGGGCAGTCAACCATGGCTATGGGACGGCCGACGACATGGATGTTTGCGAAGAAAATGGCAGGATGGGTGGCGCTGACCCGGCTCGGGTTTCAGACACGGCCCGCAAGAGGGGCGCGCCGCAGCTGGGAAGCCTTGGCTCTGGCAACCACTTTCTTGAAATCCAAAAGGTGGACAAGATATTTGATGAAAAGGCTGCTGCCGCCATGGGAATAGAGGGACAGGGGCAGCTGACGGTGCTGATACACTGCGGCTCTCGCGGTTTTGGCCACCAGATTTGCACCGACTATCTTCGCGTTTCCGAATCCGCGCTCAAGAAATACGGCCTAACGCTGGCAGACAGGGAACTTGCCTGCGTGCCGAACAACTCGAAGGAGGGCGAGGACTACCGCAAGGCGATGTACTCGGCGCTCAACTTTGCATGGGCCAACCGACAGATGCTCACCCACTGGACTAGGAAGGTCTTTGAGCGCGTCTTTGGCATGTCCGAGGCCGACCTTGACATGGACCTTGTATACGACGTTGCCCACAACATCGCCAAGGTAGAGCGCCAGCGGGTGGAAGGCGAGGGCACGCGCGAGTTGGTTGTCCACCGAAAAGGCGCTACCAGGGCGTTCCCGGCAGGGATGGAGCAGATACCCAAAAAATACAGAGACGTGGGCCAGCCGGTTATCATACCCGGCTCGATGGGAACCGCCAGCTGGATTTTGCTAGGCAACGACCGCTCACTTGACCTGAGTTTTGGCTCGACGGCTCACGGCGCTGGCAGGACGATGTCAAGGTCCGCTGCAAAGCGCAGTTACACCGCCGAGTCAGTAAAGCAGGGTCTCGAGTCAAAGGGCATCTACATCCGTGCGCTTACCAGGGATGGAATGGTTGAAGAGACACCCGAGGCGTACAAGGACGTGGATGCAGTCGCAAACGTCTCTCACGAGCTTGGCATCGCGACCAAGGTAGTCAGGCTGGTGCCGGTTGGAGTGATAAAGGGATAATGTCTGCAGACGAGTCGGATCCGGACATCGAGCGGATAAAGGCCAGAAAACTCCGCGAAATGCGAAAACTAGCAGCCGCGCCAAAGCCGACCGAGGCGCCAAAGCCGACAAAGTCCCCGAGGGATATTGTGCTTTCCTTTCTTTACGACCGAGGCGAAGAGGTGCTAAACCGCGCGTATGCCCAGTTCCCCGCTCAGACTGAAGCGATTGTCACAAAGATTGCAGAGCTCATTCGGAGTGGCGAGCTCCAGAACAAGATATCAGGGGGCGAACTCCTTTCGCTTTTCAGGTCAATTGGGCTGCGCGTCCACATTGACACAAGCATCAAGGTCGAGGACCACGGCAAGTTTGTATCTTTTTCAGACAAGCTCAAGCAGGCGGGAAACGAACTGGAGGGCTGACGCGTTGTCAGTCATCGGCACCTTTATCATTGACTTTCAGACAACGGAGTTTGAGCGCGACGGCAAGATTGCTGGCGAGTTCCTGGCATCACTTCAGGGCGAGTGCCGGCTCCAAAACGCATACGCGATAGACGAGCCGCTAGAGCGCGCCGGCTGGGCCTTTGCCAAGATGTTTCTTGCAGGCGAGTTCGTGGAGTGCATCTATGAGAAGCAGAGGCAGCATGTGGATTCGACCAAGGGCAAAAAGTTTGAGGATAAGTTCATCGGATGGATCGCGCTCCGCCTAAAGGAAAGAGGCTGCGGGGCGACCGTCAAGATGGCCCCTGAGATGAAAAAGAGCTCGTTCTAGACTCTGCGTCCCCTTCTTCCGCCCGGCTTTCTCGTGGTGTCGTGGGGGATCGGGGTGACGTCGTCAATCCTGCCTATCCTAAAGCCGGCTCTCGCAAGTGCCCTGATGGCCGCCTGCGCGCCAGGCCCGGGGATTCTAGGGCCGACGCCGCCTACAGCCCTAACCCTGATGTGCAGTGCGTTAATGCCCTTTGTCTTGGCGACGTCTGCCGCGGCGACTGCGGACTTCATTGCGGCATAGGGAGAAGATTCGTACCTGTCGGCGGTGACGTGCCTGCCGCCGGAGCTGAACGAGATGGTCTCGCTACCGCTCAGGTCGGTAATATGGACAAGAGTATTATTGTAACTGCTAAAGATGTGGGCAACGCCCCATTTAGTCTCGGTAATCTCCGAAGTTTCTGACATGCGTGCACTAAAAACCCGCCTGACAGGGTTAAAAACGTTATCGCTTTTGACCCGTCGCGGTAGAGATGCAACGATAGGTGCATTGTTTCGCTAGGGTCGTCAGTCCCCCTCTCCCCAAAGTGATCCCAACTTAATTTACAAAGGACGGGGAGGTTTTTGCCCAAATGAGAGAAAAGCCGCAAGTTCCGGAGCCGGGGCAGCAGATTGCGTTTGTCTCTGCTTTAGACGTGCTTCGGGCTCCCGGGTTAGCCAAGGCTGCAAGGTGAAACTTGCAATAGAGACCAGCGGAGGTACCGCGTCGAAATATGACAAGCCGGCGAGATAACCCGGCTTTTACCAGTACCGGCGCGGTATGATATGCTGGTGCTTTCCAGCGGCAAGTCCTGCATCAGCATCTACCGGCTTTCTGGTCGACTCAGTCGTTCAGAGGTATTTCCCAATCAAGCTGGTCCTGCTCAACACCACGATAATGCCAGTAATTGCTGCAATCAGGATTGCAGGGACTGGGAATTCGGGCACTACTTCTGCGCCTAACACTGTGACGGTGTGGCTGCTGTGATGATAGTTCAGGGTAATGGTGCCCGCAGAGTCGTCTGCCCTAAAGTCTGTGACCGGCTGACCGTCAAACGTCACAACATAGGGCCCCTTGAGCAGGCTTCCGATGTGAACCACGGTCGTTCCCATAGTACCGTCGGTGCCGGATACCTTGAAGCTTAGCTTCTTGCCTGCCTCGTCGAAACTTACGGCAGAGATTGAAGAAGAAGTGTCAAAGTACATGGCGATGTCCTTGCTTGAGGTATGAAGAGTCTGCGTGTACTTTGCAAGGGGTGGCATCAGGTTTGAAGACTGCGGATCGATTGCGTTGTCAATCTTTAGCGTTGCAATGGCGGCGTGCATCTGGCTCATGTAATTGTCAAACGAGGTCTTGTCGCCGTACGCAACATAGTGCGTTGCGTCAAGCTCCACCATATAGTTGTGAGCCGGGCTCTTGAGGTAGTAAGTCTCCAGTTGGTTGAACTTGAAGGTACACTTGACCGCGGGCATGCCATTGACAGTTACCGCGCTGCTGTCGTAGCTCTGCGGGCTTTCAAGGCATGACGCCATCTGGTGCACGTTAAAGCCATCGATGTTTATGCTAAGACCTGCCGGCACGGGCTGGGTCCCGCTGAACGGGTTTGCCTGAAAAACCATCGAATTGATGCCGGGGCTCTCAAAGGCCTTCCACCCTGAAGTGATGGTTATCTGAAAGCCGTACTGGGAATTCGCATAATTGCCCGTAAAGCCGGATTTGTTGTCGCCGTCTGCGTAAACCGAGAATAGCGAAACATTGGAAATTGCAACGAGCATAGCACCAAGTGCCAAGGAGCCTGCAATCGCGGTTGCCCTTTTCCTGTACGCACCGTGATAAAGGTTAGACAAAGTCTGGATTGAAAATTTCATTGGCGCAATTATAAGGAAAAGTGGGTTTATCGTTTTACGACACCTTGCAGAGGCCGGGGTCTTGGAGCTTTCGTCAGAAATCCTGCATGTAGTATGACAGGGCGCCTGATGCAGAGGTGAACCGTTGCAATCATACCGAGAACCTAGTCTAACCTGATGTGTCAACCCTGGCCCCAGTCGTGTTGTTGGCTTTGATACATGCAGGATCCTAAAGATGATGATGGTCAGTAGAAAGAGAGCAATTCATGATAATTGGAAGAAAAGGCAGAGGAAACGCCTCGAATGGAGGCGCGGGTTTACTTGGATTAGCGTTATTCGTTGTATCATCAATGATGGTCGTGCCTTCATTTTCAGGCTCGGCCGCAAGCGCGCTTTTATCAGATACAGTTCCTCCAAAGGTTGCAATTATTTCCCCCGGCAATAGCACCAATTTTGCCCTTCCAAAGTCCTCCAGCGCAGTCGCGGTGCAAGTAACTGGCACCTCATCGGACAAAGGGACTGGGGTGACGCAGGTACAATTAAGCCTGAATGGCGGTGCTTACCAAGCTGTGTCACCAAAAGCACCAGGCGACTGGTCTACCTGGAGCAGTGGCACTTTTACGCTTGGACTTGGCTCGTATTCGTTTATCGCCAAGGCCACTGACGGCAGCGGGAACGTGGCTTATTCCACCCAGGTTATGCTCAAAGTAGTATCTCAACCCTCCAGGATTATCAATATCGTGATCGCCAAGTCGGATCCCGCCTCACAGGCGGTAATAATGAAGCATCTTACCACTGCAGACATTGTGAGCAGCTTTTCGCTGACTGCGCTCGGCAAGTTCCCGGGCCAGAAACACCTGCTTGAAGCAAACTCTATTCCGGTGATAGAGCAGGGCATTACGACTGCCAAGTCAAGCAGCATAAGACTTGACTACATCGGCTACGACAACGAGGCGGCAAACGGCGCAGGCTCAACTCCCCCGTCAGAGCTTGTCAATCCTGCGGCCTCTACAAACCAGGCAATGAGCATTATCAAGGCGGCAGGCTACAGCTCCGGCATTAGTCCCACAAGGCGAATACTACTGAGCGAGTATGCAGGCCTTGACTATTCGCAGATAAATTCGGTAGATATCCAGCTGCAAAAGGTGGTCGGCAACTCCCAGTTCCAGAGCGTGCCCGGTACGGTAATACCGTATGCAAAGGCCAAGAACTCGGGAGTTACGGCAATGATCCAAGTATGCCCGACGCTGTTTAGCGTGACAGACATAATCAACTCTGTAAACACCGTAAGCAGCCAGATAGACGGCGTCACCATCCTCTGGAACGGAAGCGATCCAAGTGTCCTGGATAATCTGCTGACGCAGCTGGGCAGGTAAATTCTGAGACCTACTCTCGGCCATAGCTATTCGACAGGCTGTAGTTGTCAAGTATCTGCCTGTAGATTTTGGCACGCAGCCCGTACTGAATTGCCTCGTATTCCCTGCCGTTTCTTTGTGCAATCCTCTCCATGCTCTCGCAACTGTCGATGCAGGCCTGCAGGTGCACCCTAAAGTCGCGCTCTACCTGCTTCAGGTGGTTGGAGACTTCCCTTTCCATGGTACGCGTCTTATTCTCGATTTGTTCCGATAATGTTCTGCTAAGCGATGGCTTGCTTTCGTCAACCTTTGAAAATCTTCCATCGTCGGGAGCTGCCACTTGTTGCCAGATGGCGGGTTGGTACTTAACCTGATCGAATTGTCAGACTAGAAGAATGTTCGCAGATGGCATTCGCACATACAACCTGATAAAACCGATGGATACAGACCTAATGCGTCCGACTTCGATTCCTAGAACTGCCGTCCGGTTTCGGTGAGGGGAGGATGGATTTGATCCTCCCTTCTTCATTCAATAGTCCTGCCCGACTGCTGGCCCTCGCGACCTTGGGACGGCGCATAGATTCCGTGGCGGTTGAGGTGTCCAATGATTTCTGCTATCGTCGTCGGCTTCACGAGAAAGCACGGAGATACTTTGGAAAGACCCAGTCCAGCTCCGGATGCCCATGTATCGGCTAGCAGGAACAGCTTCCCAACCTTTTTAGTACAGCTCTGGTATTGTGTTTCATGTCGGATCTCAACGACCAAGCTCAATTCAAGAAAAGCACCATTCCGCCCGGCCCGTCGACTGCGCTTACAAACCCTTTTCAGTACGTCCCCAAGTTAATGTTTTTTACAAAAGGAAAGGGCGTGCACAAGGACCAGCTCACAAGCTTTGAGCTGGCACTCCGCGAAGCCCAGATATCTGATCTTAATCTCGTGAGCGTATCAAGCATCAAGCCGCCGGGCTGCGGCATCGTCAACGTCTCGGAGGGACGGAAGCACCTGGTTCCGGGCCAGGTGGTCTTTGCAGTCATGGCGCGCTCTTCGACCAATGAGCCCAACCGGCTAATCGCCGCCTCTATAGGACTGGCTAGGCCGGCAGAAGAAGCGGCTCACTACGGATACCTGTCCGAGCATCATTCCACCGGTGAGACAGCGCAGAAGGCGGGCGATTATGCAGAGGACATGGCCATGGAGATGCTTGCGACGATCATGGACCTTCCTGATAATGCCAGCCTTGCATGGGATCAGAGGGAGGAGCAGTGGAAGCTCTCCGGCAAGATTTACCGCACGCATAACTTTACCCAGTCCGCTGAAGGAAACAAGGACGGTCTCTGGACAACCGTACTAAGCGCCGCTGTGCTGATATTGTGAGACCTGGCTTTTCCGGCAGGCACCAGTACTTGCAGTTGCCTGTGAATTGCATCCAAGCTAAGTAAATCTGTATGCGGCCCAGAGGTAGATCATGCAGCTGCACAGCGTGAAAGTAGAGTCGAGCATACCGGGAGTGCAAATCGTCCTGGCCCAGAGCCAATTTATCAAGACCGTCGAGGACGTGTACGAGTCGCTCATGAACAGCGTGCCGGGCATAAGGTTCGGGATAGCATTTTGCGAAGCAAGCGGGCCTTGTCTGGTGCGCCGCCAGGGCAACGAGCCGCAACTCGAAGACCTGGCATCAGAATACGCCTTCAGGATAGCCTGCGGCCACAGCATCGTCGTGCTGTTTCAGAATGCGTTCCCGGTAAACGTCCTGCCGCATCTGCGCGCAAATCCAGAGCTTCTGAACATCTATTGCGCGACGGCCAATCCTATCGAGGTAATAATTGCTGAGACAGACCTTGGAAGGTCGATCCTCGGAGTCGTGGACGGATCCAGGCCAAAGGGGATAGAAGGAGAAGCGCAAATGCGAGAGCGGAGGGACTTTTTGAGGAGCATCGGATACAAACTGTAAAAAAAGTGGGTGCGGAACGGCACCGGCTAGCTTTCTCTGCTCAAGTTCAGCGGCTTGCCCTCTAGCACGAACGAGCCTGTCACGCCGTAGATCGGTTGTCGTCCAAAGTGGTTTGCTACTGCGGGGTTTGTTGAGTTGAGCACTATTTTGACGGTGTTGAAATGGCTAAAGGAAACCGTTGCACTGACATTGGACCACTCGGGTTTGCCGTTGAGGTAAATGTCAAGCTTGCCGGAAACCCCAGCAGTCCCGTTTTTGTCAAACACTATGGTGCCGGAAGTATTCTGGGGCCTAAAGTTTGCAAGCTGGTGCACGTGCCTGTCAAGACCGTCTGTTCGCACCATTGTAAGATTGGCGGAAAAGGAAGTGATATTTCCATCAATCGATTTCATTGCCCATTTGCCTGCAAGAAGGTAGGCAGGAGGGCTGTTTGAGAGGTTCCCTGTAGCTGAGGTTGCAACCTTGGGCACGACAAGCGAGGTAATCTGCCCTGTTGCGGAAAAGTTGCTGCCTGTCTGGACAGACGCGATGCTTGTACTCCCGGAGGACCCGCGGACCGGTGCGGAGGCGAGGCTGCCTGCCGGCGATGATTGTTGTGTCGAGCCCGAGGCTCCAGTAGCGTTCTGGGTACTGGAAGTGGCGGTGCCATTGCCCTCACCTGCTGGGGGCGCAGAGTTTGGGCTAGTGTATGAGAAAGTTGCGTCAGCGGTCACTCCGGTTGGAACATGAGTCAGGACCACCCTGTAGGTTCCCGTCTCTGTGAATGCAGCCCTGTCCGAGTCTGAAATGCCAAACTCAAAGATGTTTAGGAGGTTAGTAGGCCCGGAGTATGTCTTGACAAGCGCGCCGCTGGGCGAGTACACCGAGGCGCTTACCTGCTCCCCCTCAATTCCTCCCTGGACGCGTCCAGTAATCATGCTCGATGTCACAGATAATGCGACAAAAGTCGGTGGCTGGGGCTCAAACGTGGAATACGGCGGAACGCTTTGATTCACTGTCTGCCCCTGGTAGGTCGCCACAACGGTGTAACTCCCGTCGATGTACTTGCGGTCTACCATGAATCCATCCTGCGCGACTGCCGAGGCAGAACTCACCGCAAAAGTCTTGTCGTAGACAACCGTACTGTCGGGGGCAAGACCCTGGACGTGGATTTGGTCAAAGGGAGCAGAGGCGTTTTGAAGCTGCACGATGAATTGAAGGTCGCCATGGCAGCACGTCGCATAGTTGGCATTGATTGTGATTAGCGGAGAAGCAGCGTAGGTCCTGTGTGCAAAGCTGGATGCTCCGACAAAAAGGAACGCTGCCACAATGCTCAAAGATACTGCAATTGCAGTTGTGCTCTTTCGGATTGACGAACTACTGCTCGCCCGGCGCGAAAATTTCCAAACCATATAGAATGCAAGCAACAGGACGTTCACTGGATATTTACCAGTTCGGCCTGCACGTTTTGCTAGAATTCTCTAGAAAGGATATGTATGGCTGCCCCGATAGCAGTTAAACAAACGAGACAAACGCATCGAGGTTATCTTACGAGGTAGCCTTGCGTGATTTGTCCGGAGCAATTCCATTCATCTTTCTCATTACGGTTGGAGCTACAAATAGTACAATAGGGGTTGCTATTGCGAACGCAAGAGCGAAGGAACGTGGCCATATCGGTAAGAAATGTGCTTGGAAGCAATCGCCTGACCCTGCGCACTGCAGATAGACGTTGAAGGCAACCACCGAAGATGAAATAATTGAAGAGGTGATCGAGGCCATGACCGCGCCCCTGAATGTCACTGCAAGGATTCTCCTATAGTTCCTCTTGCTCATTTCTTTCGAAGCAGATTCTTTTGCTATCATTTGTATATCTAGTATGTTACGGATAGTTTATAAGTTTCACGTATCCAAATGTATATCTTGTAACCATTCATGGTTGAAACTGACTCTACCTTCATTGAGCTCCTTTACAAAATGCCGGAGCTAAAGGCGTGTCCGGTCGAGACGACCTTCAAAATCATCGGGAAGAAATGGACAATTCTAGTTATCAGGGAATTAATCAGGGGTACCACGCAGTTTAATCGCTTTCTTGAAAACATAGAAGGCATCACCCCAAAGGTACTCACCCAGCGGCTGCGTGAACTTGAAAAGTTTGGCATTGTTAAAAGAAGAATCGTATCAGAATCTCCTGTTAGGGTCGAATACGGTTTAACGGATCGTGGTAAAGAATTTCGACCAGTCTTGCGAGCAGTCGCTTCATTTTCGATGAAAAATATGGCCAGAGAGGTTTTTAAAGATGGCAAACCCAGAACGCCGCAACAGATTTTGCTATTGCAACGATGAGCGTCGAAGTTAGCGTGCATCTTTAATTCTTCTGCCGGAAGCAAGTTTCATCGGCATTTATTTGAAGCACCAACGGCTTTGCGCAACTTGTACAGAAATATATTTAATTACTACTAAAAGAGTAAGTCGACCGGAGTTTTGGAGATCGGCCGCGCTCTTCTGCCGAGTCTTTTTCCGTCAAGTGAACCCAAGAATCTAGTGGGGGTATAGACAAAGAAGCGATACAGAAGGAGCTTCAAGAAGCAAGGAATGGAGGATAGGCATATTGAGTATGTGCTATGAGATTTACCCTTCTACATTTTGGGCCTGGGCCATAAATTCGGATTCGCTCAAAGAACAGCTTAAGAGTGATCTGCGGGCTTTGGGCTGTAGAGTCATGCCAAAAGCAACAGGCATTGCACAACTCTACTTGATACATTCTGATTTGCCAACTAGCCATGTATCCTAAATAACAGAAATGGCAATCAAACCCCATGCAAGATAGATGGACTTCAAGCGATTATGAGATTATTTGGCCTTGGCTATTGCGCGCAATATTTGAGATGAAAGGCGGCGTAATTGGCAGAACCGTCCTTATGACCAAAGTTGTTGACTATATCAAACTACAGAATTACTGGGGTCAAGAAGAAAAATTGGCGAAATATCTTCAAATTTCTGCAGGCGACAGTTATAGACGCAATATATACAAAATCACTCGGTGGATGATAGAGCGGGAACTTTTGAGACCTCATTCAGGTTTTGATCAGGTATCGATTACCCGACAAGGAATCAACATTCTTGGCAAGCAGTTTGGAGATATTGAATGAATTCTTGATAGTGAATACAACTAGCAGATCTTAGCTCTAATCCGACGTTGTCATTGCTTTGCGTTTTCGCCTGCTAAACTGCTCTAGTACAAGATTCCGTCGGTCATCTTGAAAGGATTTTGCCGTGAAACGCTTACTGCTGATTGACATTTAGCGAGTATCCTTGCACTTCCAGTCCCGTTGTGCCAGTCACGTTATACCGCTCTGTTTTGGATGGGCAGTTGTAAGTACCTGCCAGCCAAGCAAGTTCCGACTTGTCAATTTCACTTGCTGAATTATAGCCAACAGCTAACGGCAGACCCGCGCAATCTTCGGTGATAATGATACGGTAGACCCCCATTTGAGTTAGTTTCAGAACTCAGGTTGTAATCTATAGATGCAGTTGAAGCTGTTATGTTTAGAATCTTGCCAGTCATGTGGATATTGTTTGTTGGGTTAGAATCGGTTGCATTGCTTGTAAAGACTTGAGTGTGTATGGAGACTTGTACAGGTCCTGGCACCTCTTGCTTGTATTGAAGACATATCTTTGCCGACTGTCCTTCCTTCATGAGAAAGATCGGAGTGTTGATTCTAGATTCGCTGTTTGGCTGAGAAAATCATGGTGTGTGGTATGTGTCTTGGCGGTGCTGTTAACTTGGTGGGTGTTGGATGCCTGTGAGACCATCGCTGGCCCGCGCCAAGTTAACAGAACCGAAAAATGCCATGTTACCTGTGCATCACTTGAAATCTACGGTAAGCACATCTCGTCTGCCCATAACGGCAAAATCTAACCCTTCCTTTCATTATGAGCCAAAATACAAGGCCCCGTAGTGAACAGTCCAGGACTATGGCCTAATACTATTCCATAGGCGTTATGACAAAATCATCGTGTCCCGTTAT
This sequence comes from Nitrososphaera sp., assembly GCA_039938515.1. NCBI lineage: Archaea > Thermoproteati > Nitrososphaerota > Nitrososphaeria > Nitrososphaerales > Nitrososphaeraceae > Nitrososphaera > Nitrososphaera sp. The sequence continues at coordinate 112,787 of JBDUUL010000019.1, forward strand.
CGTCTTGTGCTCGTTGACTTCAGATAAAAACAGCACGACCAAGTCGCACAGTGTGCAACGGTACAATCTGTCCATTCGTTCAATAGTCGTAGAA
>JBDUUL010000020.1 GCA_039938515.1 Nitrososphaera sp.
CGGCAGCAATTTTCTTCCCGATCCGGTTTCGGCCAATGTAACGTTCACCAATCCGCATTTCAACTACACCCACCAGGAGGAGCAGTACGTTTCTAACAAAAATGCCACCATGCTCCTGGACTTTGGGGCAGTGGAGCCGCCACGGGACTCTGGCACAATTCACCCGCTCGTAGGCGTCTACAAGATGGACTACGGCAAAGGCCATATAATCAACCTGGGGATTTATGCGCACTCGCTTGTAAACAACACGCAGTTCCTCGACTATTACGACAAGACCATCCTCCCTATGGCATATCATGATGCGGAGCAGCAAAAGTAGCCAGGATAATTTCTGGCCGGCGCCCCGGTATTACGCGGCTCTCCCGAGATGCCCGCTGCTTTTTCTGTTCTTATGTCATGTACTGTAATGGTGTTATCAAAACCGGAACATCGCCGCTTATCTGCGATACTGACCCAGCTGCGATGTGAATTTTCCAAAACTCAATAGATCCATCGTACTTGCCGTTGCAGCTGGGGCATCGCTACTGCTTCTCGCAAACACCGGGCTGGCGATCATGTCGGCGCAGAATGCTCACGCGCTATCGTACAAAGGTGTCAAGCGGGAGTTCTATCTGTTCAACATGGATAACACTAGGATAAACGAGACCAAGGTTGGCATGCCGGCTGACATGTACAGCATATCTACCATGACCGTCACAAAGGGCGACAATGTAACAATCCACTTTTACAACGTCGAGGCAAATGCCTCAGACCAGCACAGCTTCACTATTCTTGACAAGCCGTACGTGAAAAACGTAATTCTGGCAGGCGGGCAGAACAGGACAATAAACTTTATTGCAAACGAGACTGGGGTCTTTGGCTATATCTGCTCATTCCACCAGCCCGTCATGAGAGGGCAGCTGGTAGTCCTTGCTCCAACTGCCGACCAGTTCAATGCCCAAAAGAGCGCTGCTCCCTAGCGGGACGGCCCTTATCGCCGCGAATAAGTACAATCCTGGTGACACGATTGAATCAATACTCGGGACCTCTGTCTGGGCCGGTATGACTTGCTCCGGAAAGGAATCTACACAAGCGGGTACTCCCTAAACCTCTCGTGCCCGGCGCCTTCTCTGTGCGCGTGGACTTCATGCGCAAAAATGAAGGTCGCATTGCAGTCCATGCAAGAGTAGACCCGGTCTATGATGTCCCTTACCAATTCGGAAGGATTGTGTGAGTTTGATTTGCCTTCAAGTTCTCGAATCCTCGCTAGAGCAGGCGTTGCCCTGCTCCAAAGCGTGTCGAAAATTAGCTGCTTGAACGCCACAATCGTTTCGGAATTGCTTTGTATGGACTGGATCGTTTCTTTCGGATTTGTTGAGAGTGGCCGCGGGGCCAGCGCGATAAATTCAACGTCAGACACCCCAAAAACGCTCAGGACGCCTGCAAGATGTCGCATCTCGTCAAGCCGGGCCATGTCTTGCTTGCATTCTTCAAGGTTCTCGGGGGTAACTTCGGTAATGCTTCTGACCCTGACGCCGCGCGTGCGCGCACTGCAGATTTCCTTCCACAGCCATGTATTCTTGGACGTCATCTCAATATGATTCCCGTCGATTACGAGGCTTACCGAACTTATCGGGTTCTTGAAAAAATCCTCAACGGCCTTTCGATTATTTTCAAGCCCGACAATCAGGTATGCGACGGGAATTCTGGTCATGTTCTCGCCTGGTGGTAAGGCAGACGCCATTGAGTCGCAGCTGAAGGTATGATTGATAAGAAGTTCGATGAAGTCTTTCTCTTGAGCCAGTGGCTCTTATGGCGATAGGCTCTAGAGTGTTCGGTGGTTCAAGCACCAATCCTTGACTTAGGCAGGAAAGAAAAAAGGGGAGAGCAGTCAGGGACCGCTCATTACTTTATCAGGCTTAGTCCGTTCGGGCCGGTGAGTACGGTAGCAATACCTGAGAGCGGGGCAGTGGGGAACGTGCTTCCGGTTACAGAGCTGCTCACGCTAATTGTAAGCACCTTGCCGTTCAAGAGGTGAACTGTTACCGGGACATCTGTGAATTGCTGCGCCCCGTTTGTGGACACGTTGACATGGGTGCTAAAGCTGGTTGTATTGCCCGTGAGGACAACTGAAGGAGTGCTTGACTGGGCTGTCGAGGTTGTAGAATTCGCTGCGGTTGAAGTCGAGGGCGTCACCGTGGTCGATCTCGAAGCGGTCAGAGAACCTGCAGAGCTGTTCACGGTAGCAGAGCGGTTGGCAGTAAGCGACGCGCCTGTTGCCGTGCTAGTTGAATTAGCCGTTCCTGTTGAAGCGGTACCCGTGGTATTGCTGGCTGACGTGGTGCTGGTCATTGTAGTCAGAGTGTGGTTTGCAACGACCATGCCTGTGAGTGAAGAGTATTGTGCGTAATAGACAGTAAAGTTCTGCACTTGGCCGTTTGAAACGTCAATCTGCCATTGTCCTGCGATAACAGAATCTGCTACCCCGGTTGGGACGCTAGTGGCATTTGCCGGAATCGCAAAGCCGTTAACAGTGCCCCTGACATGGAAGGTATTTTCAGTGGCGGCGGAGGCGGTGGTCGTGGTTCCGGTAGCGTTTGAAGCTGTCGACGTTGTATTGGCAGACGTGCTGTTCATTCCGCCTGTCGTGTTAGAGGTTGTTGCGGCTGTTGTCTGGGCAGATGCCTGGTGCAGAGCTGCGAGGCTTGGCGATACCGCCAATACGAGTACTGCTGCAGTAAGCATTGCTGCAAATGTTGCGTACTTTGTGTTCATTGCAAAATCGCAAGTCTCAAACGCCTTTAACAGGTTCGCAAGCATACTCGGAAGATAATGCTGATAGTCAAAACCTGCCAGATATTCCCCCAATGCTGTCCGGTAAACTTTTCATCCTGACGAACAGAATTGGCAAATGCACGGCCCGGTGCTACTTGAGCCGGAGATATTGCAAATGAAAAAGCCGGATTCGTCCCTCAGAATTGACTCAATTCAGTATATCCAGGCGAATATTGAACGGGAAGCGCTGCCGCTTAGAGTCTTCAGGGCTAAGATAATCCGATTATAATCAACCCCCAGAATCTGGGCCGACGAGCTTCCTCATCGCATATTAGGTCGGATTAAACTTGATATGCATGACAGAATCGTCGCCGGTATTCGACTGGGATGCCATCTTTCAGAAAGCCGTCAGGGCCAGGGAAGGAGAAGACGTCGGAGTAGTTGTGGGCGTGTCAAACGATAATATTTTTGTCCAGAAAGCCCCCATGAAGGAGATTATATTGTCCAAGAAAAGTGTCGGCAGCTTTGACGGCGACGAGGTCGTCTTGAACATAACAGGCGAAGAGGCCAGAAAGCACGAGATAAGAATCTAGCAGAAAGCAATAGCCTAAGCAGGGACGATCGTCCCGAGCACCCAACAACGGTAGCGGCCTTTCCCACAGCGCCGCCCTTTGTTTTTTGGATAAGGCCTTGATTGCTTTGCAAGGCACGGGCCGGTTAGGGTTCCCAAACTATCAAGCTGGAATTGCTTTGCTGAGGTTTATGATCGGGCTTGCTGTTAGCATCGGGTATTATCAATCCGGAAATATCCGAGACATAGACGCTCGACCAATCTTGCGAAGAAATACGGATTTTTAATTCCCACTAAGGGAGGGTTCGATCTCCCCTAGCTGAACAAGACATCTGCAGGATCGGAATCGCTGCTTGACCGTTGTTAGTAAATGCAGAAATAAACCACTTGCTTAACGATAGTAAGTCTATTGGTTATGTGATGTTGTCTATTCAAAAGGTCCGCGACCAAAATGTGTTTAGATATGAGTTCGAAGGATGCTAGCCTAAACCGTCGCAGATGGATCCGGCATATCAGATGCTGCATTGGAATGGCATCTACTTACCACTTGATTTCCAGTCAGTGCACCATAGTTTGTAAAGGTGCCGCTGCAAGAATCAATGATACTGCCTGAATTGTTAACAGTAGATGCAACATGATTAACCAGAGCGGCTGAGTTCTTGATAACTCCGGGATTGTCAAGAGTACCGTAATTATCTACGGTGCCTCCAGGTTTATTGATAATTTGCCCCGAGTTAACAAAAGCGTAAGTCGCGTCAATGGAATTATAGTTAATGATGGTACCGGCGTTAAACAGGCCGCCATAATCTGAGGCAAAGCTGTTAATCGAACCGCGATTGATAATTACCCCGCTTGGCGTGTTAGTGAGGTTGCCTCCGTCTGTATCTACACGGCCGTTCTTGTCTGTATAAATTGTCCCAGAGTTGACAACTGTTCCTTGGATGAGAATGTTTACGGCGTGGATTCTTATCGCGCCATAGTTACTTGAATGGCCATAGAAAAAGATGCTACCATTCATGTCTCGAAGGGTGCTTCCAGGGTTATTTGTCATGCCATTGTAGAAGCTGATGCCACCGTAAGGGCTGCTGTTGATAACGGTTCCGTTGTTGATAAAGTTCCCCCAGACCGAGCTGTTGTATTTTCCAATTACATTTAGCGTTACTCCTTTTGCAACGGTCAGAGAGTCACCGCCGTTGACCGTCAGTGTGTTGACGGTGCAAACAGAATGGGTACTGCTCCAGTTACCCCCTAGCGCAGCGCAGGATGAACTACCGGCTAGTACGTTAGACGCGGCCCTTGCATTCCCTGCCGACAACATCAGAATAGTTACAAAGACAGCTGCTGATGCAAGCCCGAATGCTGTGAGGATATTTCGCGGGACCATTTCTTTTTCGCGGATTTGGCTAAGGGAACAATCTTAGTATTAAACAAATCGAAATGAATATTCAGAAAAGTCTACTAGAAGAACCTCGCCGTTTTACATATGCTGGCAAGTAATTGATCTCCGGATATCAGATTACGACTCTCCCAAGTTTCCGGCAAACTGTGATTGGCAAGAATCAGGGTGTGCTGTGAAACTCCGGCGCAAGAAGGGTCTGAAGGCATTTCGACTGGCTTTTGGTCGATGTTATAAGCGTCGCGCTAGCTGGTTCTGATAAACTGACGGCGGATGGCTTTCACCTCAATGGTTGTGATCCGCGGCAGATTTGACAGTACCCAATTTAGCACGTCTGGTCGATCGATGTTCCACATTGATTGCAAAACTTTGCAGCTGCAGGATTGGAATGGCTGCAAGAACTACAGCTGAGTTTCACTTTTGCACCGCAATTAATGCAGTATGTTGCATTCAACGGGTTCGTGGCTGAGCATTTCGAGCATGTTATGCTGTTGTGAACGGCGCTGGCTGTATTCCTTGCTGAGTCTTCGGAAGAATTCTTCCCGGCTTTGTTAAGGGCGAATCCGCAGTACGGACATTGATGGAAGCCAAATTTAGTATCTGATGTAGACACGTCTTTGCCGCAGGACGGACACACTAGCCCACGTAGTACAGCTGTGGTCGATATGCTTTGAATATCTGCCGCTTGCGCTTGCGTCTCTTGATTGCTCTGATTTGAATTGCCGTAAGACTTGTTGCCACCGAGAATGCTCTTTATTCTATTGAAAGCTACTGTAGCCTCATTTGCTGGAACGAGGTAGAGGGATTTTTGTGGACTGCCGTCCGAATCATAGTCAATCCGGTTGATGGCAGAGCTATTGCCCGGGTCGCAAAGGCGAAACACGTTAGCATGACGTACATTGCTGTTATGTGGCGGCAAAATTATGAAAAAGAACGTAGCCCCAATCATAATAGCTATAATGACAGCAGTCACACCAAATACTGTCTTCCACGCCAACTCTCGCCGGGTACCCCTCGAAAGGCATTGATTCGGCGGTAAGATAAACACTATCACAATACAGCATCGCGATACGTACTATTCAGACAGTCGACAACAACTTGCTTGGGGTTCTGCGGTGCAATTGATTATTGCCTGATCACTTATCCGGCGCTCCTATAACAAATAAATCGCGGAGGCCTAGCGATTGTTTCGATTGGCTGTGGGAGTCAATTTGTATTGCCCCGGATTCTACGCCGCCACCTTCAACGTAACAAAACGTCTGTTGCAAATAAAGACCTAAAAGGTGCTGATATGCTGCCAATATTAGTGCCGCAAGATAGGGAGCTGCAACTAATAGTCTTGGTTGCAATACTCGCAGGCATTGACCTTATGGCGGCATTTGCATTCCTATACGACTATGGAGGATTGCCGCCACGTTCGAATGGAGGGTGTTTTTCAGCACTAGAGTTGTATGCCAAGTCCAAGCTTCGTGTAAGTCTTCCAGATTACGTTCCTGATGGTTATGATATTGCTTGTGCACGCAATGATGCTGGTTGTAGTCCGCAAGGCGGCTGCATAGAGGGATATGTAGTGGTTTACTCGAAAAATGGGGCGCCGCTGGAAAACAATAACAACCTGCTTGTCCTGACAGTCATAGACCACACCCGTATCTTCCAATACAATCCAAGTTACTATGCAAATATGAGCACGCAGGCTCAAAGGTACCGTTTCTCATCAATTACCCTGCCCATTCTGGATAGTTACCGGCAGATAGTCGGCCAGAAGACGATAACTCCTCAGCTTGTTACGCTAAACAATCAACCATTAGAGATAATCGAGGGTTACAGAAGCTATCCCTCCAGCGCAGGCTTTTGGAACGGGAACTTGACATACTCGGTCGAAAGCAACCAAGTGCCCTTAAGCGAGCTTGAGAAAATGGCGGTCTCTATCCACCAAGGGAGCTACGCACCAGGGGATTCGTTGGGCTTTGACAGCCAACCGCCAAGATTAACTGTTTCAAACTTTGTTGTAGCCAATCATGTCTATCGAGCGCCGGCCTTTACTACCTATCTAAATGGAAATCAAACCCTAGTCAATGATTCAATGATTGATGTAGTTCCGGGCCAGCAGCAGAAGGTAACAGATCTTGTCCAGCCGGCCTCCTCTCTTGCTGATTACGATATCTCGTACTCTGGAGATTGCGATTCGAGCGGAATAATTAGCCCGGACAAAGTAACTGCCGGTGCGGAGCTCAGGTGCCAGATTACAAATACGCTGACTCACTGGCCGCCGGGGTCGTTTCCAAAACCCGGCACCAAGATAGCAGCATACAAAAGTTACATGCAGGGGATATGGCTCATGAATTTGGATGGGAGCGACCAGACATTGGTTGCTGACGGGTATTCTCCCAGCTGGTCGCCAAACGGCACAAAGGTGGTTTACGAATGCGGTACTGAAATTTGCACTATAAACTCTGATGGAAGCGACCGCAAGATCCTACGCGATGGCATGGATCCTCGATGGGCGCCGGATGGCAGCAGGATCGCATATAGCACTTTGGCCGAAGGCCACTACCGCATATACATAATGAATACAGATGGGAGCAATCCAACGATGGTAACCAAGCAATCCAATGACTTTACACATCCCACTTGGTCGCCCGATGGCAAAAAACTAGCCTTTCAAGGGGCTAACGAACGTTCAAACCAGATCGGGCTTTCAGATCAGATTTACACGATCGATGCAAACGGTACAGGCTTTGCCGAGTTGACAAAGGAGAATTTTTTTGGCAACCAATCATTAGACGACAATCGGCTTCCTAGCTGGTCTCCAGATGGCCAGAAGATCATGTACATTAGCGATAGAGACCCGAATGGCGATCAGATCTTTCTCATAAATCCAGACGGCAGCAACGAGACTCTATTGACAGGCGATCCGAATGGCCAAGAGATGCCTACTTGGCTCTCAGATGGCAAGAGGATCGGTTATGCATCTCGCATAGGACTAGCCACTGTGAATGTAAACGGCAGCGACAGAGTTCTAATCAGCAATACGACTGGTTACTATGATGCGGCTTGGCAACCATGAGGGAATTCCAGTTTATTTTCCAAGCATGAACGTCACATAGACTCCCGCTCGAGATGCCCCTGCTTCTAGGTTAATTTGCGACAAGGTATGGTCTGGCATAAAAAACCAGCTTGACTTGCTATTGGTGTCAACGTCGTCTACAAATACTGCAAGGTCGTATTTCTTGCTCCCGCAGTTTGCACATGGCTCTCCAAAGATCGCCTTCATGGTCTGATTGGAAAAGTATAGGTTCAATGTGGTGTCGTTGTACGTCAGAAAGTTTGCCTCAAATGAGCGGGTGTCGTAATTTGCAGTCATGTTTATCATTTTGCCATAGTTATTTTGGAATGTATAGCCTACCATGTAGTTATGCGAGCCCACAGTCAGATTATAGTGATCCATCCGAATTGCAGAAAATATGCCCTCGCAGGATTTGGCAGCTTGTAATGCAAGCGATACTTTAGCACCGGTAATTGATGCGGATTCCATATGAGGATTAACTTCTCCAATTGAGCGTGTTTCTGTCATGTTTAGCACACCTGCGGTGTTTGTGCGCTCATTTACCGGGATGTACAAGTCCAAGGTCATTCCTGAAAGCGGCGAGAGTTGAGGCACATACTGGTACCTCAAATCTACGATGGCGACAGGGTCGATTATCGAAGCACCACTATAATGGATCGACGCATCTGGACATGCTGAGAGGAAAAGTTTCCCTTCAGGGAGCGCTTTGGCATAAGCGATGGTCTGAGGAGAAATTGATGACTGGATTATTGCGAAAAGCCCTAGTGAGAGTGCAGCCACCATGCTTATTCCAATGACAACATATGCGGTCTTGCCTATGGGCAAAATCAGGAACTATATCCTGAGTGACAAAGATGAATATATTGGCAATGTGGTATCGCCTGTTTTGATACTAGCATCGCATAGTCTGTCATGGCAGACATGAAAAGTCAAAATAGCGTCGTATTGCTCAATCTGACATGGTCAGCAGGCGGGCCGGTATTGGCATACTCTTTGTTGGAGCAGTACTGCTCGCCTTTGGAGCATACAACTTGTCGCTGTCGGCACAGCGGTACTATTTGCGTAATGAATGCATCCATAGTCCTCTTCAGTCCGACCCAAGGTTCCTCGGCGGCTGGGCTATTTGCATAGAGTTCGATTGGGGTGACACAGTAATCATGACAGTCCCGTTTTTTGCAGCTGGCTTCATACTAGCGGATTTTGGATAGCCAAGTATGAGACTTCAGGTCCTGCGCATGCTGCCCAATATTAGAAATAGTTCCATCAGGAGCTAGTTGCCAGGGTAAAAGCTCAAGCGTCTGCAGGAACCAAGACTTCAGTGCCTTCACATAGGGCTTTTGGTACTCAACAGATTTTCCGGCCTTGTGCATGCCGATGATAATTGAAACTATTAACCTCTGGCCTTCCTTTGCTGACAGTTTTGCCAGTTTGTCAGGGTTGGTCTTGTAGATACGACAGACATACCCTATTCTTCTCAGTCTGTCTTCGACAAGGGACGGCGAACTGTTGAAAAGGTTGTCATACCATGTTTTGAGGTCAGAGTACTTGTCTAAAAGAGCATTGTAGTCGTATTTTTCGCCGGCCACATGGCCGAATTTGCGTCTCGGCACTCAAGGTTTTGAACCCAAATGGCAGTGGGCCCAAGGGGGTTTGAACCCCTGACCTACCGGTTATGAGCCGGTCGCTCTGCCAGGCTAAGCTATGGGCCCCTCTTTGCGATGTGCCGCAAGCCTAGAATGTATAAAGGTTTGGCGAATTTACGAGCAGCACATTTCTGCGCTCACGTGGTTTCGCATGACGGAATCAAGCAAACCGTTTTGCGCTTCCAGCGACCTGACCGCGGCTTCAAAGGCAGCAGAACGCCGGTCCGCCGGAAGACTGTCGAGCAGCTCCCTCCAGACCTGAGCATGGCGCACGTCGGCTTCTTCGTGGATTCTAAAGTAGTCCAGCGCATCGTCGCTGTCAAGGCCGTAGAACTTTTGCAAGCCCTCGATTTTCGAGCGGCTGATCTTTGGAAGTTCCGCTTCATAGGCGTACATCATTGCAACCGCCTGCTCGAATGAAAGGCCTGAAAGCTGTTCCATCGCGCGGACAGACTCAGATGTCTTGGCCGCTGGGGCAAAGCCCTCCAGTTCCGCGGAACTGATTCCAAGTGAGTCTGCAAACCGTATCCAAGGCAATAAGTGCTCATGCTCCTCCTGGCCGTTTGCCCGGATAGACACTTGCATATCCCTGCCCAGCGGATGGGACTCTGCAGAAGCTGAGATTGCGTCCACCATTCCGGGAACCGCCTTTACAAGCTGAAAGTATTCCTTTGCATAACCGCGCAAGTGTGCAAGCTCCAGTTGGCCCTTTGACCACATCTGATAGAAAGGATGCTTCAGAAGGCTCCTTTTTTCAATCTCGCTGTCAATTCTCTCAACCAAAGAAAAGTCTTCCATGGTAAAATATGGTTTTGCGCTCCTAGAAAAACCTTGTCACCCGGGCTTCTGGAAACGATTTTATTTGAATCTCCAGGCATCAACGCGGACTGCTCCGATGGTGTAGAAGCCGTTTTGGCTGCACAGTCCGGTCAAGCATTCCGCCCTTTCAAGGCGGAGATCTCGGGTTCAAATCCCGATCGGAGCACTTTTCCAATTCTGGCAGGCCTTGCAAGCGTTTTTGCTCGTAATGGATTGCACTGCATATTTTATTCGGCGCGCCCGGCGAAGACAAATGGCCGAGCGATCATGAGCGGCCTGCCCCTGCCTCACTTTATTGTGTGCCGAACTTTCAATTGAGCCTGATCACTAAATTAATATTGCAACCGGCTAACCCTAAAGAAGGGACAGCTCCTTTTTGAATAGGAAAAATGCAGGGCCAAATCCTCTCACTGACAAGTTTGCCACTTATGTCGCCAAGATTGACGACGCGCTGAGGCAGGAGCTTGACAGCTATTCCTGGTCCGAGTTTCATGCGCCGCTTCGCTACGCAAGCGACGGAGGCAAGAGGATACGCCCGCTCATACTTGTGCTGTCGGCAGAGTTTGTTGGAAACAGGGAGCCTGAATCCGACTCGTACCTTGCGGCCTCTGCAATCGAGCTTTTGCACACGGAATCGATAATCCACGACGACATCATTGACGAGGAGAACCTGCGCCGTGGCAAGCCCTCTTTTCACGTAAAGTACGGGTACAACAGCAGCATCCTTACTGCCGACTTTGTGCTCGGAGTGATACTCAACATCGGGTCAAAGCTTCGAGACCCGCGGATAATGAACGAGCTGGCAGTCGCGGCGACTCGCATGAGCGAGGGCGAGATGATGGAAATCCGGCTCAACAAGTCTACCGACATTACCGAGGAGGATTACATCAAGGTCGTCGAATACAAGACCGCGTCGCTGTTTGAGGCCTCGGCCATGATAGGCGCGCTGCTTGGCAAGGGCGACTCTTCGCAGGTAAGCGCAATGACCTCGTTTGGGAGGCTGCTTGGCATTGCCTACCAAATCCACGACGACCTGATTGACTGGAACAACGAGAACAGGCTGTTTAACATGCTTGTACGCAAGCATGACGGCAGTTCAAAGGAGTTCGTCGGCTCGATGGACAGGCTGTACAAGGGCTATGCGGAAAAGGCCAAGAACGAGCTTGCCAAGATATCTCACGGCTCCAGGAGTGCAAGCGGCATGCATCTGGAGCACCTCACGGACCTTGCCTCAGTCCAGTTCTAGGCAGGATAAGCGCGCCTAGTGTGGCGCGGCTACAGTCACGCTTGCAAGGCTTGGCACGGACCTGGAAGCCAGGTCGAGCAGCGGCGCGTGCCATATTCCAAAGCCCACAATGAACACTATTGCAAAGACAAGCACAGCCACCATCGCGCGGGGCTCCTTGACAGGTGTCATGTCCGGGCTCTCGTCCATGTACATCTTTTTCATGATCCAGGCATAGTAGGCAAGCGAAAGCGCGCTGTTGAGCAGTCCGGCAATTGCCAGCCACGGGCCCCACGGCACCTGGGCGCCGCTGTTGATGGCGGCTCCGAACAGCACCAGCTTGCTCCAGAACCCGTTGAGCGGAGGAACGCCTGCAAGCGCGAGTAGCGATATAGAGAACGCAATCGCGGTAATTGGCATCCTTCTCCCGAGGCCGCGGTATTTTTCAAGGCTGTAGCTGGCAAGCGCGGTTGCAACCGCGGCGGCCGCGATAAATGCTGCCGATTTCATGACGGCGTGGTTTAGTATGTGAAACAGCGAGCCGCTGAGCGCCTGGTCGGAATAGGGCGCCAGCGCGACTCCTATCATGATGTACCCTGCCTGCGCGATGCTAGAGTATGCAAGAATCCTCGGCACGCTTCTCTGCACCAGCGCCCCCAGGTTGCCAAGCGTCATTGTAAATACAGCCAGTATGCCAAGCGTCAGCGTCCAGTCGGCATTGAGCGCAAACATGCCGAGGACTACGACGCGGATGGCGGCAGCAAATCCGGCCTTCTTGGTGCCTGCTGCAAGTATTGACCCGATGGTCGTAGGCGCGCCCTCGTAGGTGTCAGGCAGCCACATGTGGAACGGAACGATCCCCATCTTGAAGCCAAAGCCGGCTACAAACAGCGCGATAGAGAGAAGCCCTATTGGCACGAGGCTCTTGTCAAGGTGGGTGAGTGCGTTTATCGAGTCTCCGATGTTAGTAGTGCCTGTGATGCCGTAGACAAGCCCAATCGCAAGGATTATCAGCGCGGACGAAAGGGCGCCAAACATAAAGTACTTGATTGCCGCCTCGTTTGAGATAGGGTCGCGCTTTGAAAACGCGGCAAGCGCATAGGTTGGTATGGACATCAGTTCCCATGCGACCAGGAGCATGACAAAGTCTGTGGAATACGCAATAAGCAGCATGCCTATCGTTGAAAGCAGTATGAGCGAATAGTACGCCGCGGGGTTCGACCTGCCCTTCCAGTAGTTCCATGAAGAAGCTGTCGACATCAAGGAGACCAGAAGCATCGCCAGCGCAAAGAACGAGCCGAACATGTCGTCTGATATTACGCCCTTGGAGAACGTTGCCGCCGGAAGGACCTCGCCGGAGAAGATCCGGAAGATTACAAAGCCGAATGCAAAGACAAGGGCGCCAAATGCAATCGCGCTGTACAGCTTGTTCCTGTTGGCTCCGCGCTCCCGCCTTATCGCGTCTATTGCGGGGATTGCCAGCCCGACGGCTCCAAGGACGCCTGTCAGGATTATCGGGGTTGATGTTATCTCTAGTGCCATTTTCTCACTTTATCAATAGCAGCATCACGACTATCATGATGCCGACTCCAAACACAAACAGGTATGTCTGCGTGATTCCAGTCTGCCCTGCCTTGACGACGCGGGACATATACACCATGGAGGACTGGAAAGCAGGATTGATTCCCTCTATTATCGTTGACTCAAAGTATCTCCAGAAGTACCTCGAAATTACCATTGGGATTATTACGCCGCCCCAGTAGAGCGCGGAGTTCAGGTACCATCGGTTGTACAGGAAGCGCCAGATCGCGCGGGTGACGATGTTGTACGAGACAATCCGCGGGTCGGCTTTTCTTGCAATGTAAAATACGTAGCCAAGCCCTGCTCCGATGCCAAAGGCGCCAAGCGACGCCGCGGCAGCAACCGGGTTGAGCCCAAAGAAAGTCTTGTCTCCCTGCGGCATGATGCTCATGTTCTCCGGCCTTGTGTCGTGGATTCCAAAGTAGGTGGCAAGGTAGGAGGCGAAAAGCGCGTGGAGCTGTGCTTCAAAGAGAAAGCCGACCACGCCTATTGCTATGGTCAGCACTGCAAGGATTCCAAATGGCACCCACATGAGCGGACTGACCTCGTGAAGGTGGTGGCCCTTGTGTTCCATCTCCTCGATGTGCTTGCTTTCCTTGCCAAAGAACGACATGCCTATCATTCTGAAAGTGTAAAAGGCAGTCATTACTGCGACGATTACCGCTATGGCAAACAGTGGTGTCGAATACGTGTACCCGGATTCAAGAAGGGCGCCAAATACCGCGTCCTTGCTCCAGAAGCCGATGGTCACAAGCGGCGCGGCTGCAAGCGAAAGGCTGGCAAGAAGCATAAAGATGTAGGTCTTTTTCATGTGCTTTTTCATGCCTCCCATGTCGGTCATGAACCGGGAGCCCACGACGTGCAGGAGTGCTCCGGCTCCCATGAAAAGCGAGGCCTTGAACATTGCGTGGCTTACCAGCTGGAAAAAGCCCGCGGTGTAGCCGTCCACAAAGTTGGAGGAGAGGCCCGCGACGCCAAGGGCCATCATCATGTAGCCTATCTGCGAGCCGGTCGAGTAAGCTAGTACCTTCTTTATTTCGGGGTTGACAAGGGCCTGCGTCGCCAGCAGGAACGCGGTAATAGCGCCTACCCATGCTACTACCTCAAAGAACTGGGCAGTGTGGAGGACAGAGAGCGCGAAGAACAGTGGCGCGATTCTTGCCACGAGAAACACGCCGGCCTTTACCATGGTTGCGGCATGAATGAGCGCGGAAACGGAGGTTGGGCCCGTCATGGCTTCCAGCAGCCACTCGTTTAGCGGGAACTGGGCGGACTTGCCGATGGCGCCTCCAAATAGCAGAACCGCTGCCGGGACAAGCACGTTCTGGCTTGCCATGACCTGGGCCCAGGTCTGGTCAGCCAAGAGCTCCTTGAAGCCAAACGTGCCGGCATACGAGAATATCAGAAACATCCCTGCAAGCATCATTACGTCTCCAGCGCGGGTCTGGAGGAAGGCCTTCATGCCCGCGTGGGTCGGTGATGTCCACATGGGAATTCCGCCGGCCATGTGGCCCTCGGTTCCGACAAAGTCTTTCTTTCTGTCGTGGTACCAAAAGCCCACAAGAGCGTACGACGCAAGTCCCACGCCCTCCCAGCCAAAGAACACCATCAGCAGGTTGTCCGAGACTACGATTAGCTGCATCGAGCCGATGAAAAAGAGCATGAAAAACCAGTACCTGGTAAGGTCCCTGTCCCCGTGCATGTACCCCATAGAGTACACCATGATAAGGAACGAGATCCAGGCTACGAGGTTTGACATGACGATTGAAAGCGGATCGGCAAGGATTCCTGCCTTGAGTCCGAGCGAGGGAATCCAAGGGATCTGGCTGTGGATTTCTCCGCCTGCGAGCGCGGTGGGTATCAGAGTTGCTGCAAGTATGGCGCTGGCAAGCGCAAAGCCTACGGCAGTATAGTCTCGCGCCTTCTTGCCAAACCTGGCGACTGCTGCGATTATCGCGGCGCCGACAAAGGGCAGCATCCAGACGAACCAGACGTTTATGGCAATTCCTTCAAAGCCCAGTGTGGCCATCAGCCCGAACCTCCTGAAATATTAGGACCGCCCGGGTTTGTCCCGCCGCCCATAACTGCAGCAGCGTGCCCGGGAGTCGGGACAGGCAGCACTGTCGACTGCGAGCCGAACATGCCCCCCACATAGTGCAGGATTGGCGCCAGCAGCGTGTCTGGCAAGACGCCGATAACAAGAGAAATTGCGGCAAACGCGGCCATTGTCACGGTAACGTATCTGTTAGAGTCCTTGACGTGGGCAAGCTCCTCGGGGATTTTGCCAAAGAAAATCCGCTTGTACATCCAGAGAAGATATGCAGTGGATAGCACGGTTGCGAGGATGCCGAGCGCAAATATTGTCGTGCGCACCGAGTCGTGGTTGTGCGCGGCAGTCTGCAGTACGCCGTTGAACATCACCCATTCGGACATGAAGCCGCTGGTGGGCGGTATCCCGATAAGAGTCAGGCCCGCAATCATGGCAAAGACTGCGGTATACGGCATCTTGCCAGCAAGCCCGCCAAGGTTTGAAAGCCTGACGGTCCCAGTCTGGAGTATGACAGAACCGGCCATCATGAAAAGCGCCGCCTTTGCTAGTCCGTGGGTGACAAATAGCAGAGTCGCGCCCGAGATTCCAAGCACGCTGCCGGACCCAAGGCCGAACAGGATATAGCCCATCTGGCTGATACTGGAATAGGCGAGGACTTTCTTGATGTCGTCCTGCATAAGCGCCATCGCGCCTCCGTAGATCATTGTGGCGAGCCCCCAGAGGTTGATGTAAATGCTGTACTGGTCGTAGCTCGAACCGAGGAGCTCCATCCAGATCCGGAGAAGGCCGTACGCTCCGATTCCGGTCATTGCGGACGACAGGAGAGCGGATACAGGCGTTGGCGCCTGGGCGTACGTATGCGGGAGCCAGATGTGGAACAGGAACGCGGCCAGTTTCACTCCAAAGCCCACAATCAGCGCGACTACGATAAGCGACAGCCACTGCGCGGGGATCTTCGCCGCGTTTTCCTTTACGGTGGCGTAGTCAAAGCCTCCAGCGAAAAAGCCCATTGCAAGAAGCCCCAGCAACAGCACCGCTGCGCCGACATGCGTCCAGAATAGAAACATCAGTGCGACACGGCTTCGGGAGCCGTAGCCGAACAGCGCGACTAGAAAGAATGACGGGACGAGCATGAGTTCGAAAAACACATAGAATTCAATGAGGTTGGTGGCAAGCACAGTTCCTAGCATGCCCATCGAAAACGTGAGGTAGAGGGCATAGTAGAGGCCCATCTGCTTTGAGACGTATTTCTGCGTGGTGACGACTGCAAGCTGGGAAGCAGAACCGCCGCCCGATAACTCGGACTGTTCCGAAGGCGCATCAGGGCGCGAAGAAAAGCCGCCGCCTGGATTTCCGCGGAAATCACTTCCCTTTGGCATCTCGTCTGTCAGCTTGCGGACCATGTATGGCTTTGAGAAAAGCGAGATTATTGTCGCGGCCACGTAAATGAGAAATGCAAAGGGAATGCTGATGCCGTCAAGCCGGAGGCCAAAGTCGCCGAACTGGCCCCACTTGTAGGTTTCAGAGTATACGCCGTCTCCCAGACCTATCGTAGGAATGAGCAGCAGGGCAGTCGAGACGGCGAGGATCCCGAAGGAAAACCACGTGACGGCGTTGACGCTGGACCTGCGGCCAAGGGCAAAGGCGACCGGCGAGCCGAAAAGCGGAAGGAACGTCGCAGCCATCAAAAGGAATGATGCGGCCATCAATTATCCCTTGAGGCTCTTGTACTCCGCAACGTCGACTTCCTTGTAAAGGCGATATGCGACAATTATCAGTCCAAGGCCGACGGCGACTTCTGCCGCGGCAATTGCTATAGAAAAGAGTGCAAACACCTGTCCCTGGGCGTTTGGAATACCACGGGAAAAAGCCACTAGTGTGAGGTTTGCGGCATTTGCGATAATCTCGATTGAAAAGAGCATCCTTATCGCATTACGCTTGACTACCAGTCCATAGACTCCGATTGCCACAAGGACAACCGCGACTATTAGAAAATCAATCAGTTCGCTCATTTGGTTGCTGTTCCACCTCTTCTCTTCGTGCCAGTGCAAGCGCAGCAATTATCGAGCCGGCCAGAGTCAGTCCGAGGATTACCAGTACCGGCGCATAATAGGTCAGCATCTGCTGGCCCAGGGCCTTGATGTCAATTGGGGGCAGGTCAAATCCTGCCTGGTGCTGGTTCAGGCCCGACACAATCAACAAAGTGCCAAGGCTTGCTATCATTATCAGCATAAGGGTAATTCCCGCGGCCTTTCTCTTCCGATCCTCCTTTGATGTAAACAGTCCCTGAGTGTTAACGAGCATGACTGTAAAGATGATAAGCACCGCCACCGCGCCGACGTATACCGCTATCTGGAACATTGCGACAAACGGGGCATCTAGCAGCAGAAAGAATCCGGCTATCCCCATCATGCATATCGCAAGCGCGATTGCACCGTAGATAAGCTCCTTTGTTTCAAGCGCAATTATCGCAGAGCCGACCGTCAGGACTGCGACTGCAATAAAGACTGGATCAGCCATGGGTTGCGCCCCTGTCAGTTATCTTGAGTTCTATCGTACCATCGTATTGTGGCTTGACCTCTAGCTGAGCAGGAGTGTAAATGAGGTGCTCCTTTGTAAAGGAAGACAGCTCGTAATCGTTTGTCATGAACAGGGCGTAAAACGGGCACGAGTCAACGCAAAAGCCACAAAACACGCACTTGCCGTAGTCAATCTGGGGCATGATGCCTTTCTTGTTCTGGTCCCATGATTCGTCGACCTTGACCATGCTGATGGCTTCCGCGATTCCCTCGCAAGCTATGGAGCACAGCTGGCAGCCCGTGCACTTGTCGTGGAAGAGAATGTGCCTTCCCCTGTAACCGGCTATTCCGACGCCACGCTTTGGCTCAAACTGGTAGCCGTCGCCGACAAACTTTAGTTTTTCCTGGGGATACCTGAACGTAAAACGCTTTATGAAAAGATGCTTCGAACCGGACTCGATGGCCTTGATAATTCCAGTTGCAGAATTTGTCAATGTACCAAAAGCCCTCCCGGACCAAGTACGCCGCCATATATTAGTGCAAGGGCAACAAACATGTTGATAAACGCAAGCACAATGAACTTGTACCAGCCCGTATGGAGCAGGATGTCTATCCTAATTCTAGGGCTGATTCCCCTGGGCAGAAGAAGCAGCATAATCATGCCAAAGGTCTTGACGACGAACCAGAGGATTGCGCTCGCTGTCACGTAGTTGTATATCTTGTCACCGGTGTAGCCGGGGATTATTTCTTGAGGGAAGACAAGAGGGCCGGCCCAGCCGCCCAGGAACAGAGTGACGAAGAGCGCGGCAAGGGCGTAGAGCTTCACGTAGGTCCCCAGCTGGATAAGCCCGTAAATCATGCCAGAGGTTTCTGTCAGCCATCCTGCGACAATCTCGCTTTCCGCTTCGGGCAGGTCGAAGGGTATCCTCTCAAGTTCTGCCAGAGATGACAGGTAGAAAACAAAGGCGCTGACAGGCAGGAAAAAGATAAACCAGTACGACTGGACCTGCGCGTTTACGATTCCCGTAAGGTTGAGAGTCCCGGCAAGAATCACGACTGACAGTGCGGAGAGGATGAACGGGATTTCAAAAGCGATCATCTGGTGCAGGGCGCGCAGGCCGCCGATGAAGGGATACTTGCTGTTGCTAGCCCAAGAGAAGAGCAGCGCTATGAGCGGGAAGAAGCCGAGGATTGCAAAGACGGCCAGCAGGCCCACGTCCGTGTTTGAGACGACCCAGTGCGGGGCAACAGGAATGAGTGCGACTACCGCTGCAGCGGTTGAAACAAATGCAATCGGCGCGGCCCAGAATAGGGGCTTGTCCGCGCCGGACGGAACAATGATTTCCTTTGAAATCAATTTGAGCCCGTCGGCTAAAAGCTGGAATATGCCCTCTATCTTGCCAGCGTAGAGCGGCCCGACTCGCAGCTGCATCTTGGCGAGGAACTTTCTTTCGACAAAAATGGTCACGGCTGCAAAGATAGCAGCAAAGCCGAACCCGGGAAACGCGGCGACCCTAAAGAGGTCGGTATGGATCAGGTACTTGATAATCGGAATCGTGCGGGTCGGATCGACCATCATCGTCAGGAACAGGTAGGGTGTCAGAACCTGGCCGTTGACCGGCGGAAGCGGGACGTAAAACAGAATGACAAAGATCAGCGGCAGGCCGACAAGCGTGACTATGGCAAGTATCCAGAATACAAGCCAGATTACGCTCCCGACAAACTCGCCAAACCTAAAGTTCTGCGGATAGGTTGCCATGCTTTCTACCTGTCAGCCTCCACGGGCCAGTAGTTGAGTGACCAGTATACCGAGGGCATGTCGGCCATGCGGGAGCCAACGAGGAGATGCGGCAGCGCAAGGATGTTTCTAAAGGAGCCGACTGAGATCTTTACCCTGTACAGCCGCGGCTTGCCGTCGCTTACGATGTAATAGCCCAGTGCGCCCCTTCCAGACTCGACGCGCCTGTAGGCCTCCCCTGGAGGGCCCTTGGGGTTTGGCTGCAGTTTTGCCCTCACTTCGCCTGACTCGGGCATCTTGTCGAGCAGCTGCTCCATTATGTAGCACGATTCCTTCATGTCAAGAAACGGCACGTATGAGCGGGCAAACGAGTCGCCGGACTGCATGTACTGGACCTTGAAATCGATTTCATTGTAAATGTCGTAGGGCTCGACCTTTCGGATATCATAGGGCACGCCCGAGGCTCGCAGGACCGAGCCGGTGACTCCGAGTTTGATTGCATCTTCCTTGCTCAGCACCGCCACGCCTTCGGTCCTCTGGCGGAAAAGGGGCATGTTGTAGAATATGTCCTCGTATTCCTTGAGCCGCTTCTGGAAGTAGCGGATCTGTCGGAGTGCCTTTTCCTTGAATCCGTTTGGCATGTCGTTTCTTACTCCTCCGGGGATGTTGTAAGCGTGCGTGACACGTGCGCCTGTCAGGGCCTCCATCAGGTCGATGAAAAGCTCTCTGTCGCCGGCGGGCCACATGAACATGGTCGAGTGCCCAAGAAATATTCCGTAAATTGCAAGCCAGTATAGAGTGTAGATCTGCCGGTTCATTTCCGAGGCAAGGGCGCGGATAAACTGGCCCCTCCGGGGCACCTCGATACCTATCAGCTCCTCTACGGCAAGGCTGTACGAGTAGGTTACGTTTGTAGAGTCGTGGATTACAGGCCTTTCAAGGTGGGGAATGTTCTGAATCACGTTTCGGTACTCGCACATTTTCTCCTCGCCGCGATGAACGTAACCCGGGTCAGGGTCGCAGTAGACGATATAGTCCCCGTCTACCTTGATAACGAACCTAAAGTGGCCGGAACCGGGGTGCTGCGGACCGACGCTCAAAGTCATCAGTCGGTCCTCCTCGGACTCTTTTACTATCTGAAGGCCAAGTCTTTTAGATTCTTCAAATTTGTCCTCGAGGCTGCTTCCACTCATTTTGTCAACCTATCTCCCTTTGATCCTAAAATCCTTCCGGAGAGGCGGAAGGTCCGCCCAGTCCTCGGGCAGAAGGAACCTGTCATTTCGCGGGTGACCGTCAAAATAGATGCCAAGCATTTCAAACGTCTCTCGTTCATGATACTCGACGCTTTTGTAGACATTTAACAACGTGGGAAGGTGCGGATCGTCTCTGTTTGTCCTCACAGCCAGCATAAGAATCTGCGGTCCCAGGTCCTCGTTCGTGTAGGAGCCTAGCTGATAAACCATTTCCATCTGGTTGTCTTTGGGATAGTCCGTTCCGCCTGCGCACTCGGCATGATCAAAGCCCATTGTATCGCGGAGGTAAGTAGCGACAGAAACAACGTTCGTGGGTTCGACTAGGATCTTGAGCCTGAGAGGCCGGACGAAAAGCACCTTTACAAGATCGCCGAACTCGGCTGTTAGCTGGTCTGCAAGCCCTTTCTCAAACTTGGGCGGTGCCGGTTCTTTTGCAATTCCCGTCTGAGGCGCGGCCACAGCGGCCATGGCGGAGGTCTTGGTCTTTGCAGGAAGTGTGGGGGGCGAAGGGCTTGAAGATGTGCTGCCGCTCTCTTTGGGCTTGGTCGGCTTTTGCTCGCCGCTCATGCTACTTTATCTTTGACCTTTTGATCTTTTCCTGCAGGAGCATACATCCTTGGATTAGAGTCTCAGGTCTAGGAGGGCACCCAGGAACGTAAACGTCCACTGGAACTACACTATCTATTCCCGGCAATACGTTGTACGAGTCAAAGAACAGTCCTCCGGTTATGGCGCATGCACCCATGGCTATGACGTACTTTGGTTCGGCCATCTGGTCATATACCATTCGAAGACGCGGGGCCATTTTCCGAGTCACAGTTCCCTGGACCACTATCAGATCGCATTGCCTTAGAGAACCAAAAGCTTCAATGATTCCGAATCTCTCGACGTCGTAGCGTGGGCTAGACGAGGCGCCGAATTCCACACTGCAGCACGCGGTTTCCAGGTGGACGGGCCAGAGCGACCAGATTCTTCCCCAGTTTATGGCGTAACCTAGCGGAGCATCGAGTGCTCTGACAAGCACGTCGCTCAGCTTGCTCACCATAACGTTGAAGTTCTGCGGGCTCACGAGGTCCTTCATCATTTGGCTTTGTCTCCCTCCTTTCTGAGTTCTTTGGCGCTTTTTCCGTATTTAATACTTGTTAGCATGAACTCTTTCACCAGATCCCCTTCTTGCCGGAAAGGTAAAGGGCATACCCCATTGCAGTAAACATTATTGCCAGAAATCCAATGATTGGGAGCGTGGCTGCTCTTGGGATGGAAAAAAGAGCGGTGCCCCAAGCATAGAGGAAAATCGACATGACGTCAAAGACCACGAACATCAGGATGTAGGCGTAGTACTGCATCATAAAGTGCGAACGGCCCTCGCCTGTCGGCATCTGACCGCATTCCATTGGCAAAAACTTTACAGGGTTGTATCGCCTTCGCGGGGACAGCAATCGGGACAGAATCAGCGCGGGCACTGATGCAACCAAGCCAAAGCCGAGCATGTAAAGGATAGGAGTAAAGTCGGCAGCCGTCTCCCCAGCCAAGGCAAAACTGCTCTTCTGATCAAGGTATAAAAACTTAACGAGGTTGCCTCAAAATCGATCTTTTTGACCGGTTAATTCTTTAGTACCATCCCAAAAAGTTGCCGGGCTGCAAGTTTTGGATGTTTTATAGCAAGTTTCATCATTTTTGACGCTGTGAACTCTGCCTTGATAAAGTCGATAAACTCGTCCGGACTCATGTCGTGGAGGATTTCTATTTCCTTGTCCCAGTCGCCATCGGAAAGGCCAAGCCATCGCTCCTGGACCTTCAGGGCAGATTTTATCTTTGACTCCGCTTTTTTCCTCCAGGCGGAATCATACTCCAGAAGGGACTCTTTGGTGGAACCCTGTCCAAGCGAGCGAGCTCCCACATCACCGGCAAGTCTTCCAAACTCGATGGCGTAGCGTATCCCCTCAAGGACAAGCGGGTTTGCCTGGCCTGCGGAATCTCCGACGACCATAAGACCGTCCCAGACGCTCTGCTGGCGGACCCCTTCATTTGGGATGCTGCCGTAATGAAATTCCAGTGGCTGGATGGTCCTAATTCCCGCAAGCGGTCCGGGCCTCTTGGATATGATTTCGTGCAGGATTGCGACAGGGTCTGCGGATGCCTCGGGTCTTCCGACGCCGACGCCTATCCGCACGCGGTTTGCAGAGAGCGGGAAAATCCAGGCATAGCCCGCAGGGGAGTACCGGGCTCCAACCAGCAGGGTCCAGGTGGTGCTGTCAATATCAGAGCAATAGCATTCGTATTCGGCGCCCACGCCAAACCGCCGCCACTCCCTTGCCAGGCCGGCCCTCCGTGCTATTGACGAGCCAAAGCCGCTGGCGTCGATTGCAAGGGTGGAGCTGATTGAAAGGTCTCCCCGGGGAGTGCTTGCCTTTACTCCAGCAATCCTACCGCCGTCTTTTGTTATCACGCCCGAGACGTTCCCGCGGACGATTATTTCGGCTCCGGCGCTTGCGGCAAGCGAGGCTAGGTGCTGGTATGTCGACCTCACGTCTAGAACGCACGAGAGCGGTTTGCTTCCGCTGATCCTGACCTCGTTGTTCGGAGAGACGAAACTGAACGAAGAGACGGGATTGTACAGGCTGTCCGGTATTCCAAGGGCCTGCATGGAGTCTATCCAACTTACACCGCTTGTGCGCACGCTGTGAGCTATGGCCTCGTCTTTTTCTAGGACAATCACCTTGGCCCCTACTTTGGCTGCCGAGTATGCCGCGGACAGCCCGGCAGGACCTCCTCCAACTACTACAATATCGGTTGAAATTTCCAACAACTTCACCCTGCCGTAAACGACACCGCGCTGATGCGCATGTAGGGCAGTATCGCGCTGTACAGTACCTTTCGCTCCTTTGACAGCCCCGTCAGCCTCTTTAGCGACTCAAATGCATTTCCGGCAACCATAAGTTCTCTCACTCCCTTGCCGAGGACGCCTCCGGAGATTATCCGTCCACCCTTGACTACGCCGGAAAAGTCTCCGGTCACGGGGTTTACGTTTCCGGAAAATCTGCTTACAAGTACGCCGCGGTTAATCTCGGAAATAAGTGAATCGAGAGGAGTCCTGCCTGCCGATATTATCAGGTTAGTTGTTGCGACGCTCGGAGGAGACATTGCAGAGCCGACTGCGTTTGCGGTGCTCTTTACGCCTTCCTTGCTCGCAGTATACGTGTTGTACAGGAAGCGCTCAAGTATTCCGTTGCGTATGACTACGTTGCGCCTGTGCGGCAGGCCTTCGCGGTCAAAACTTGCAGCCGCAAGGCCCTCGGTGTTTGTCGCGTCGTCTTCAAGCGTTAGCAGGTCGCTTGCAACCCTCCTGCCGAGTTTGCCCGCAAACTTGCTTGATTTTCGCTGCACCGACTCGGAGTTTACTGAATGTGCAAGCACGTCGCCCAGGATTTCAAGCGCAGCAGAAGGTGTGAGCAGCATCTCTCCTTTGAAGCTCTCGATTTTGCGGGCGCCTAGCGACTGGACGACAGTCTTTGAAAAGTCGTTTGCCACCTCAGTTACATCAATGTCCTTAACCCTGTGGGTGCCTGCAGACTGGACGTCGAAACTCGAAACGTCGTCCCCGTCGATTGCCATGCCCATTATCGACCAGTAAAAAGTGCTGATTTTCTCAGACAGATAGACCCCTGAGGTATTGGCAAGCGTCTGGGCAAACACCGAGGAACCGAATTCGCCGCTATCCACGCTGACGCGGCTGTCCAAAGATCTGGCAGTCTCGAGCATCTCAACCGCGTGCCTTGCGGCATCCGAGGCCTCGAATGATGACGCGTTTCTGTCGTGCAGGCCGCTCAGAAGGGAGAATTTTTTCCTGGCCGAGGGCAGCCGGTTATTCTTGTCCTTGGGACTGACCCTTGCAATATGCACGGCTTTGACCGCCGCTGCGGCTACCTTTTCCCTGTCAGGCTGGTTCAGAGAGTAAAAGCCGGTGCAGCCTCCG
Source organism: Nitrososphaera sp. (assembly GCA_039938515.1). NCBI lineage: Archaea > Thermoproteati > Nitrososphaerota > Nitrososphaeria > Nitrososphaerales > Nitrososphaeraceae > Nitrososphaera > Nitrososphaera sp. The sequence continues at coordinate 24,593 of JBDUUL010000020.1, forward strand.
TCCAGCAGTACCCTTATCCCAAGGGTGTGCGAAGTATTCGATTTGGCCTGCTTTAGATTATTGTTCTCGATAAACACCTCCGAGTCCCTGCTGCTTGTCAGGTATGCTTCGGCATCGCGGGCTCCCGCGGCCACGGCCTCCTTCAGTGCGAATCGAAGTATGTCTGCCAAGTTTTATCCCTGCAGTCCTCCAATGACGGCGGTGCACCTCAGATACGGTCCCCCTCCATCCACCTTTGCAGGCTGGTACTTGCCGCAGTATCCTGCGCCCATGTCATACTCGAACCTGCTTCCAAGCATGTCTATTGAGCCGAGAACCTCAAACGCGCTCCCTGAGATGCTTGCCCCCTTGAAAAGGGTCTTGAGCTCGCCTGCCTCAATCAGGTACGCTTCCTGCGCACCGAACATGAACTCGCCGTTGGCGTCAGCCTGCCCGTTTCGGGCCCCGCGTACCAGGTAGCCATGATGCGTCTCTTTTATTATTTCATCAAGATCGCTATTTCCCGGCTCGATGTACGTGTTTCGCATTCGAATTAGAGGCTCGTCGGAATATCCAAATGCGCGAGCGTTGCCGGTCGGACGGACGCCAAACTCCTGTGCAGTTTCGCGGTTGTGAAGATAGGACACGAGCTCGCCCTTCTCTATAATCGGGACCCTTGAGGCTGCCACGCCTTCGTCGTCGACGGCAATGCTGCCGCCGGCATTCTTGGCAAGGTCAGAAGAGCCGCTGTCGACCAGCGTGACTCCCGCGCTTGCCACTGGCTGTCCGAGTCTTTTGCTCGCGACAGAGCCGGAAAGCACAAAGTCGGCCTCAACCGTGTGTCCTATCGCCTCGTGGCAGAGAAGGCCAACCATGCCCGGGTCGAGAATTATCGAGGTCTTTTCGCCCGGAGGGTATTTTGCCGCGGCTAGTTTTTCTGCCTTTTCTGCCGCCTCGTAGGCATAGTCTAGGTGGCTCTTTTTGTCAAACAGATCAACCCAGCCTCCGGTAATTCCTAGCCCCTCGCTTGCAGTAGCCGTCTCCCCGTTGAGCTTGGCGACGGCAGAGACATTGAACTCCGGCTTCGAGTCAAAGATTTCCAGTTCCGCGCCGTCGGTGTTGACGATTGCTTTGTAGTCGATTATTTCCCTGTACGTGCACGATGACGTCCTTATGGCCTTGGAGTGCTTTTTTGCCGCGGCCTCGGCCTGCCGGGTTACTGCTACTTTTTGCTCCATGTCAACTGAGCAAAGCTCACCATTGACAGGGGGACTGAATCGGCCCTTCTCCATTTTGCACTCTGCCAGTTTTCGCGACCTGATTCCACCGGGTCGCTCTGAAATCACCCTCGCCAATGAAACTGAATCAGAAAGCGCTTTTCTAAGCGAAGATAGCGCCGAGTCGGAGGTCGCGGCAAAGCCCCACGAGCCCCCGGAAAGGACCCGGATGCCTGAGCCCGAAGACTCGACCGCCCGTATCCGGTCAAGCTCTCCGTTAACAAAGGCGACCTCAGAAACCGTCCGGCTCTGGAACCTTATCTCTGCGTAGGACACTGATGAATCCCGCCCCGAGAGTGCGGACCTGAGCCTGTCAAGCATTTCCGGCTCCTGCGACGGAGACAAATTAGAGCTGAGGGAACGCGCTAGCCAATTATGTTTATCTGATGGCCCAAAAGCCTAGTCCTCAAGCCAAGTCGTACTGCCGGGCCTCTTGACCTGGTAGTGGGCAAACTGGCCCTCGTCTTTTGCGCCGTGCCAGTGCCACAGGCCTGCGGGCACCATTACAAAGTCGCCGGCTTGGAGCTGCCTGATTACAAAGTCCACCGATGCATGCTCCTCGCTGGCGAGGGAAGCCTTGGACTGGACTGCCACAAGCCCGGAACCCTCTGTCGCAAGGAGAATCTGGTCAGAATCGTGGAAATGAAGTTTTGTCCGGGCCCCTCCGTAAAATGTCACGAGAAACATTTCAGCCTCCCTGCTCTGCAGATCGCTTACCATCTTTCTTATCTCCACCCTTCCGGTAAAGTACTTGGACATTGAACTGTCCGGTGCTGTTTGTGGTATACTGCCAAAATGCACTTGCCTTGCTGCGCTCATGACTAGGAATGCAGGAGTTACGGCGAATAAGTTCGTTGGCATCGGAGTCTCTTAAAAGAATAATATTGGCCGCAGCCGCCTGAGGTAAAGATGGAAATTGTACCTGCGACGCCGGCCCCGGAACTCAGGGAAATTACCGGGTGGGCAAATTCTCCTCCGCTGAGCGTCAAGGGGCTCAAGGGAAGCGTCATCCTGCTTGACTGCTGGACATATACCTGCAGCTTCTGCCTGAGGACCCTGCCAGTCCTAAGAAGGCTTCACGAAAAATACGCAATGCACGGGCTGCGCGTAATCGAGGCCCATTCGTACGAATATGAATTTGCAAAAGACCCTGCAAACATAGCCAGGGCACTTGCTCGGTACAATGTAAATGAGGTGCCAGTGGCCTATGACACCAGCAACAAGACCTGGGATGCTTACGGCAACACCTACTGGCCAAAGCACGTGCTGATAGACGGCAACGGCCTTGTCAGGTACGAGCACGCAGGGTATGGCACGATTGTTGATTTTGAAGACGCTGTGGTTGAACTGTTGCGGGAAGCGGGACAGTCCATCGAGGCCGAGCTTGATAAGGATGACCCGAAGGACGAGATCTATGAAACTTATGGCATCCAGTTCGCCGGCATGGCGCCGGAGATATGCGTGGGATACTCGCGCCTCAGAAGGTTTGGGAATAACCAAAAGCTCAAGCCCGACGCGGCAAACTATGTCTCGGACAGCCCGTCGCATGAAATGAACGTGGTGTACCTTAGGGGCAAGTGGGTATGGGAACGAGAGCGCGTGTCCATCGCAGACAGGGCGACAAAAGACTCTAGGCCGCCGGCAGTCATGATGCATTACAACTCTGCACGGCGGGTTCATGCGATTCTTGGCACCACTGACGGCAGGCCGGGAAAGGCAGAGATAAGAGTTGATGGCAAGCCTTTAAGCAAGGATAATTTGGGCAGGGACTGCGTTATTGAAGGAGAAAGGTCGGTCGTCAACATCGACTGGCCGTTCATGTACAACGTTGCAAAGACGCCAGAGCCGGAGGTCCACGAAGTCGAGGTGAGCCCGCTTTCAGACAACTTTGCGTTCTACACTTTCGCTTTCGGGTAGCATAGTTTTTTTACTCCGCGGACGCAACAACCGGTAGGCTATAATGGCAGAGAAAAAGGACGAATCTGCTGCTAGTGCAGTGGCGCTTGCAGAGGGCAAGATGGCGCCGGACTTTGCGATGCTCGACTCTTCCGGCATATCGATGCGCCTGTCGGATCTTCGCGGCAAAAAAGACGTCGTGATTTACTTTTATCCGAAGGATTTTACGCCCGGCTGCACCACGGAGGCGGCCGAGTTTTCGCGCGATTACGCCAAGTTCTCAAAGGCTGGCATCGAGGTGGTTGGCGTCAGCCCCGACGATCAGGAATCGCATGACAAGTTCCGCGCCAAGATGGGGATTCCGTACCCACTTGCTGCCGACACTGACAAATCCACCGCAAAGCAGTACGGCGTCTACGGCTTGAAGTCGTTTATGGGAAGGGAGTACATGGGCGTAAACAGGACAACCTTCTTGGTCGACCGCACCGGCAAGATAGTCAAGGTGTTTGCCCGGGTAAAACCGGCGGGCCACAGCGACGAAGTCTATGCCGTCCTTCGAGGCTAGCGCCGGTCAAAGGCGAAAAAGTCAGACATTGGGTCGATACGCCTGTTGTTCATCACGATCCCTATCATGGACCGGATCTCATCGCAACACTCGATGAACTTTCTTCCCTTTTCCGTAGTCTGGTACAGGTTATGCCCGTCAGCGTCGTGCTTGTGCACAAGCAGGTTGTGCGCAAGGAGAGCCGAAAAATAACTCTCGACCTGAGTGCTGCTGATATTTGCCTTGTATAGTATGTGCGTTTTTTTTGTGCCAGCGCCGACTGCCGACACCAAAATGTCATAGACGATGTCCACCTTGCTTCTGTGGCGCTCGCCTTTTACCGGCTCTGAATATGTAATCAAATTCCGACAGAATCTTGCTAATGCCCACTACTTAAGAAAACTACGCAATAAGATTCTAGATAGTTGTTCTATTTTTGAGGAGAAACAAGCTCGCCCAGGTGCTGGAGAATCCGGATATGATGCTCTTCGTCCACGCTGATGCTCTTAAGGAGCTCCCTTACTTCGGCATCATCAGCCATTTCGGCGCACTGGAGCAAGGTGTCTCGCGACTCCTGCTCCTCCCTGATTGACTCTTCTATCCCCGCCTTTGTAAGGATGGTGCTTCCTGTGGCGCCCTCTATCCCGGCCATCATTTTGGAGATGTACTCGATGTGCTTGAGTCCGTCGGTCAGCAGCGTGTGAAGATAGGTCCGAACAAGGTTGTTCTCAACTGTGGCCAGCGCAGACAAGTAGTGCATGAGTTCGTGTATCTCTGCATCATGCTGGCTCTTCAATAGAGAGTAAAGCTTTTGTTTCCTTTCAAGCTGGCGGAGGCGCGAGTCCATCATGAACTGACGCGCTGCAGATTCATAAAAAAGTAGCTTTGCCGCGCATGGGAAGGCGACAAGTGCTTCCCAATACTAGGTTTAAATGCGCTTTCGTTGGAAGCAGAGCCCGTGTCCAGTTTTGTATGCGACTGTCTGTGTCACAAAAAATACGGCGAGCGGTCCATATGCGACAAGTGCGTTGAAAGACACAAGGCGTCGCCTTACTACAATATTCTGAAAAAATTCGACTAGCAAACTGCTGTACTGGGTCAGAGTGAAATGAGTTCTTTTGGGAACCTGTGCAGTACCCGCGGCTTGCCCTCGGTCACGATTATGCTGTCTTCAATCCGGATTCCGAACTTGCCCTGACGGTATATCCCGGGCTCGACTGTTACGGCCATTCCAGGCGACAGAGACTCGGAGGTATTGTTTGCCCTGAGCCAGGGAGGCTCGTGCACGTCGAGTCCGATGCCGTGACCGGTGGAATGAATGAATTCGGACGACGCGCCTGCCTCTGAAATGACGCTCCTGCATGCGGAGTCGACCGCCCCGCATGTCGTGCCTGCGCGTGCGGCCTTTAGTCCCGCCAGCTGCGACTCTCTGACCACCTCGTACGAGTCTCGGGCTTCTGGGGGAACAGAGCCCAGCGCGAACGTGCGCGTTGCATCAGAGATGTAGCCCCGGTGGCGAAGCGTGAGGTCAACTACCACGAGGTCGCCTTTCTTGAATTTTCTGTCGCTTACCTCGGCGTGCGGAAGTGCACCGTTCGGGCCCCCTGCGATGATAAGCGGATTGAGGGTTGACTTGTAGGCAGGCGGATTGGCGCCGAGTTTCATGCCTTCGTAGACCAGCAGCGCCTGAAGGTCTCTTTCTGAAACGCCTGCCCTGATCTTTTTCAGGCAAATCTCATAGAGCCTGTCGAGTATCTTTGATGCGGCTGAGATTATGCGCACCTCGCCCTCGTCCTTTATTTTTCGGGCTTCAAAAAGCGGGTTTACGTCGTAGGCAATCGCTGAATCAGCGCCCGACGGCGAGTCGGGCCTAAGCGAAAGCTGCTTTTTTATCGATTCAATAGTAGCATAGTCAGAACAGTCAGTGCAGGTCTTGCCGGTCTTTTCGAGCGCGGATACAAAAGTAGATATCAACTCTGTGCCGCGTTCCGTGGCGACAACCTCGCAGTCATTAGAGTCCTCCTTTGCCCGCGTGTACTCTAGCTTGGGCGCGATTAGCTTTGTCGACCAAGGTGAGCAGATTGCGATGGCTTCGCCCCAAAAGCCCGTAAGGTAGAATACGTTTTGGGGCTCGAATGCAGCGACGCTCTTGTATCCCGCCTTTTCGGCCAGCTGCAAGAGTCTTTCCCGCCGAGCCTTCACGGTTTTCACTTTTCAAAAAACGCACGCCGCTCTATATAGTATGCTTGTCAGGAGCGTTCCAGTCATTTACTGTTCTTGTCGATTACTTCTGCGACAAGCTGGACAAGCTTTTGCGCCACCTCGACTTTTGATGCGAGTGGCATGTGCAGGGGCCTGCCTGTCCTTCCGACCACAAGGACCTCAGTGGTGTCAGAGCCCGCAGATGCTCCCGGAAGTGCCAAGTCGTTTGCGACCACAAGGTCGGCGTTGCATTCGTCAAGTTTCAATTTGGCCTTCTCAACCAGCTGCCCCCTGTCAAGACCCCACTCGGCCTTGAATGCCACGAGCACGGTTCGGCTGCTAATTTTCTTTACTTCGTTTATGATCTTCTTTGTAGGTTCCAGGCGCAGTTCGAGCGATCCCTTTCTGGTGTCGATCTTTGAAGCGGATTTTTTTGATGGCTTAAAGTCGGATACTGCAGCCGTCATTACAGCAACATCATAGCCGCCCTCTTCGGATTTCAGCTCAGAGACAACCGCATCATACATCTCTGATGACGTTTTCACGCGCAGTATCTTTTCAAACCGCGGCGGTTCAACCCCGACCCCAAGTATCAACGTCACCTTTGCGCCCATTGCAGAGGCCTGCTGTGCTATCGCAATCCCCATTTTGCCGGAGCTCAGGTTGGTAACGACCCTGATGGGATCGATGTATTCTATGGTGCTTCCGGCCGTAACCAGTACTTTCTTGCCGGCGAGAGGCTTTGGCGAAAGTGTCGAAATTGCAAGTTGCAGTACCTCCTGCGGTTCCGCTGCCTTGGCCTTGCCTTCTACAATCAAGGGTTCGCAAAAGATAACCCCGGCCTGCTTTAGCTTGCCGATGTTCTGCGCAACAGCAGCGTTTTCAATCATTGCCTCATGCATAGCAGGGGCAACGATTACCGGGATTTTCGAGCCAAGCGCCACTGACAGCACCGAGGTGACCGGGGTATCGTCTATCCCGTTTGCCGCCTTGCCTATAGTGTTTGCAGTGCACGGATAGACAACTATCAGGTCGGACCTGCCAAAGTCTGCCAGAGCAACATGCTCAAGGTCGCCACTAAGCGACGATACTGCGGGATTTCCTGTGGCCCACTTCATCATCTCCGGGGAAACCATCATACCAGTGGATCCGCTCATAACCGGCCTCACGTCGGCGCCGTGCCTCATGAGCAGTCGGGCCAGATCGATTGCCCTGTATGCGGCCACGCTGCCAGTTACGCAGAGCACCACCCTCTTGCCCGCGAGCTCTTTACCCGCAGTGCCTGTGATATCCTTTGAAGGGTGGGTGTCTCTTTCAGTCAAGCCTTTTCCCTTTGTTCACGGTGCCAGACTCTTCCTTTCGGAAAGTGCCGGCCCATTTGTCAAGCTCCCCGCTGTCCATGTGAAATGTGTGCGACTCGGCTGGAAATTTTTCTCCCTTTATGTCCATAGAATACCGGGACACTGCGTCAAATATCACGCTGGAAACGTCCGCATTGCGCACAGCAAACCTTGGCTTGATATCCTCGTACATCCCTATCAGGTCGTGCAGCACGAGAACCTGACCGTCGCATTTTGGGCCCGAGCCTATTCCAATGGTCGGTATCCGGAGCGCTTTTGATATTTCGCCAGCTGCCTCTGTCGATACCATTTCAAGTACAATCGAAAATGCGCCTGCCTGCTCGAGCGCGAACGCGTCAGCGAGCAACTTCTGGGCCGCCTCTGCAGTCCTTCCCTGAACCTTGTATCCTTCCCAAAGCGTCGCAGTCTGTGGCTTCAGTCCGATGTGCCCCATCACAGGGATCCCGGCTGACACGATAGACTCGACTGTCTTTTGGATTTCGGCCCCCCCTTCCAGCTTGACCGCGTCGCAGCCACTCTTTATCATCCGGACGGCATTTTCCACTGCCTGCGTTGGGCCAGACTGATAGGAGCCAAATGGCATGTCGCCTACCACCATTGCCCTTTTTGCGCCCCTTGAAACCGCGCCGCAAAAGAGAAGCATGTCGGCCATCTCCACCCGAACCGTGTTAGGATAGCCCAGAACCACCATCCCGGCGCTGTCGCCGACAAGCAGGATGTCCAGGCCTGCCCTGTCGCAGATAAGGGCAGTGCAGTAATCATATGCAGTGACTACCGAGATTTTCGAGCGATTCTTCATTGCAGCAATCCCCGAAACCGTTTGCTTTTTCTCTTTGTTCGCCATTGCTAGCCGACTCCGCCGCGGATTAGTTGCAGCGATCTTGCAAGGTTTTCCTGGTTGTCAAAAGAGTCCAGCAGGGCCTGGAGAGATTCGCCGCTCTTCTTCAGGTCGGCTACCGCGGCGACCAGTTCAGGGACAGCCCTTACAAGGTTGTCCACAATGCTGATTTGTGCGGCTTTTGCGGTCCTTGAGATCGGATTCAGGTCTACAGTAATTACAGTCTTGCCCATCTTTACAAGCGCCTCCGTCCTGTCGCCGTCCTCAAGTGGCACGAAGACAACATCGGCAGAAAATATTCCCGCGGGGTCAACCCTGCGCCTCTCGCTTTGCAGTTCGGGGATCTGCGCTGAGGCATCGCCGCCGGTTCCAAGGACCTGAGTTGCGCCGTTTCGCTCAAGTTCCTGCCTTATCCTCCTTTCCCTTTCCTCGGTTCGGTGAAACAGGTTGACTTCGAGTTTGGCATTTACCGAGGCTGCAAGCTCTACCAGCTGTCCTGGAACAAGCGCTGCCGCATTTCCGTTGACGGATATCACCGGGTGCATTGCCGTCAAAAGCGAGGCGGCGGCAGCCCGTATTGCGGCGCGTGCCATAGGGGTTGTAGCCTCACCGAGAAGGTAGTCAAACGCCTCGCCTCGACCGTGGGCGATGAGCCCCTGAGGTGCCACCAAGCCGTTCTGAAATCCGGCGACCAGAGCCTCCCGCACGTGCAGCGACTTGGCTCTCGGGTGGCTTTCAGGGATTTCTATCATGGCAGCGGCCTTTCAGATAAGCCGCGCGCCGGCGGGGTCGATTCCACAGACAAGCAAGTCCCCGTCAAAAGGCTGCAGTATTCTCTCTGCCTTCCAGGCATCCTCGGATGGCACGAGCGCAAAGACGGTCTCGCCGAAAAGTGCGACGCTTGAAACATAGCCAGATCGTGCAAGGGCTTCCATTGGCGCCTTGCATTTTCCGGAATCAATCCCCAGCCTTGCCGAAAATGCCCGGGACATTTTCATAAATTCCTCCGGCTGATAACCACCTGCGGCAAGTTCCGAGAGCATCCGCGTGCCGAGCCCCTGCTCGAAACCGTTCCTGCAAGATAGATAAGTCTTGGTCGAAATCGGAGAGAGACACAGAATCACGGCTGAGTAGCCATCAAGGGGTCTTGTTGATACCAGCCCGACTCCGGGTGCCCCGACAGTCTGCCGCGCTTCAAAGCCTCCTGCAAATTCGGCGATTACGGTTCCGAGTCCCGTCTTGCATTCAATCTCTGCGCGGTGCGCGATTTGGGCCGCCTCTGTCTGCGAGAGTCCGGTCCCAAGCGCGCTGTTGAGCGCATAAGAAAGGCTCAATGCTGCAGCTCCGCTTGAACCAAGTCCGTAGCCAATTGGAATTTCTACGTGATGGTCAATGGAAACAAAAAAGGAAGAGCCCAGATAGCGCATGTATTTTTCGGCAACCCATTTCGAAACTTCTGCGTCTCTGGACGGCCTTCCGTTGATAGTAATCGAGTAACCCTTCACCCTGCTCTCGTGGACCTGGACAGTGGTGTAGATGCCTTTGTCAATTGAAAACCCAGCACCGACGGAACCTGCGTACATTGCATTCTGCTGAGGCGCCGCAGGCTTGTCAAAAAAGCCTGTAATATGGGCAGGACTAAAAGATCTGGCGAGAGCCACGGGCGCACTAATTAGTGCCGATGCCATCAGAACAAGTCTTAATAATCTGCTGAAAATATAAGAATAACGTTTAATTAGTTTATACGAGCATAAATATTCATGTCAAAGTATGTGCGGAGGCTGCAGAAGGTCGGCAGCAGCTTTATGATCTCCCTTCCGGGTGATTGGATAAAACGAAATAAACTTGGAAAGGCGAGCATCCTGACGCTTGACATAAATCGGGACAACTCGATCTCGATTTTTTCATCAGACGACAATTCTGATGCGACCAAGGAGGCCACCCTGTCGTATACGCCTGCGACCATGGATTCGGTGGTAAACCAAGTTTACGGCGCTTATCTTCTCGGCTACGACTTGATTCGCATACGTTCAAGCTCAGAGATTCCGTTTGACGACGCCGACAGGATAAAGAGGGCGGTTCACAAGTTGGCAGGTCTTGAAATCGTTGACGAGGATGCCTTCAAGATTTCGGCTCAGTTTTTGCTGGACGCAGGTACCCTTGACGCCGAAAAGATTCTTCGAAGAATGAATTCCATAGTGTCAGGTATGTCAAGGGATGTCGTGGAATCAATGAACAAGAAAGAGAAGGACATACGCAGGGTAGTGGGCAGCAGGGATCAGGAAGTAAACCGCCACTACTTTTTACTTGTCAGGCTTATTCGGAGTGCGATGATGGATCAGAGGCTTGCGGGAAAACTAAACCTGAGCAACATCGACATCCTTGACTACAGGATAGCTGCAAACCTGCTCGAAAGTGCAGGGGACTATATCGTTGACCTGGCCGGGATCCGCGCGGCTTCAGAGATTCCACACATTGAAAAAATCGTCGAGGCAGGCATGCTAGTCGACGACATGCAGGAAAAGGCAGTATCTGCCTTTGTCAACAAGAACAGGAACGACTCGCTCACGGTGGTCAGGATGTACGAGCGCTTTACAGACCTTGTCAATTCGCTCAAGGATGTCTCATCGCTGAACGCCATTGCTTCAAAACGCGACTCCAGCTCGACCATTAACTTTCTCAATATCCTCTATTCGCTTGACAAGATCGCCCGATGCTGGGTGGACATTGCAGACCTGGTAAAGCCGGTGCACCTGACGGCGCCTCTCAAAAACGCATAGAGCCGCTGTTGTAGAAGTTATTCGCTGACAAGGCCATGCGTGTCAATTCCGGTCACAAAGGCCTCGTAGCCATGCTGCTCCACCGCGGCGAGAATTTTTTCTCCTTCTTCATGACTGCCAGCAAGCGCAATGACGGCTCCTCCCCCGCCTGCCCCCGTGACCTTTGCTCCCAGCGCGCCTGCACTTAGTGCGAGCTTTATTATTTCCTCTGCCTTTGGATGAGAGACTCCAAGCCTATGCAGTAGCCGCTGGTTCTGGCCCATGAGGCGGCCCACCCCGACCTTGTCGCCGCGCTCCAGTGCATCGGCAGCTTTGGACGATATATCGTCGAGCTCGTCCTGAAGACTCTTGAAATTGGCAACGTCTCTTTCCTTGAACTTTCTAACCTTGTCCACTTCCTCTCTTGTGGAGTGGGCAATTCCGGTGTTACAGACCAACAAAACCAAATCAGAACCCGGGGTCAAAGGCCTCATGCTCTGGTTCCGGTTGTAGGTCACAAGCCCGCCGAACGTGCTCACATAGCAGTCCGCCCCCGACGCAGTTCCATGCACCATTCCCTCGGCATCCATAGCAAGTCTGCATACCCGCTGCCTGTCGACCGGCCCGAAAAGAGACACTACGGCAGCAGCAGTTGCTACACAGGAAGCTGCGGAAGAACCCAGTCCTATTCCCGACCGGACGTGTGATTCAATATGAATCCTGATTCCGGGTACCTGCCCGCCAGATTTTTCATGAACAATTTGCCTTGCCAAGTCCAGTAGAGGCGCCAGTCCGCCTGTCTTCCGCCGCTGGGCGTCCTCTGCGCTTTCCTGCGAACCGACAACCATGCTCTCGCTGCCAAGGTCGGAAATTATGGAGATCCTGCCCGGCTCGTCTGTCAAGGCAGCCTTGGCGGAGATTCGCCGCTCTATCGATGCGAGAATCGCCGTGCTCCCATGCACGACGAAATGCTCGCCGAAAAGGATTACCTTTGCGGGGGCCGACGCGAAGGATGCAGGTTTCATGTAAATATTATGGAGCAGTATCCGACAACCGCGTCCTTATCTCCTGTGACATCGCCGCTAGTCGCATACTTTAACAGCTCTCCCTTTGTCGCCCCAAGCCCCTTTGCAGCTATCATGGTGGTGGCTATAGCGCCATAGCCGCACGCAGATACGTCAAGGCGCTCAAGTACGGCATAGAACCTGTTGACGTCAAGCGACAGTATTGCATTTATCAGCTCGCCGTCCTTTCTGTGGGCCTCTTCGTTTGGCTCATAGTGAGTCAGGTCTGAGGATCCGATAATGACAGGTGTCTTGCCCTCTTCGGCGTTTTCTTCGACAGTTTCTTTGATGGCGTTTCCAAGGTCGTATGCGGTGTCCAGGTCCTGCATAATAAGAATAATCGGGACTATTGAAAACTCGGCAGAATACTTGCGCTGCCTGATTACCTGGAGGTATGGAAGCTGCACCTCGATGCAGTGGTCCCTGCTGTGTGCAAAATTGTCAAAGTCAAGTATGCCGGATTTTTTCGAGATAAGTGCTGTCCAATCAGAATTAACGGCGATGCTGCCAATGGGGGTTTCCCACTGGCCGGATTTCATGGTGGCAACAGTTGAGCCAATTCCGTAGTGATTGGGGCCTACGAGAATGACGTTCTCAAAGTTAGAGCCGGAAATCCGGTAATAGCCATTTGCCGCAACGGCTCCCGAGTAAGCGTATCCGGCGTGCGGCGAGATCATCCCATAGATTCGTTGGTTTTCAAGCGAGGGCGGCTGCGCGCCTGGCCCGAAGCGCCAGTCTGCAAAAGTGTCCTCCACTGCTCTGGTCAACTCGCGGGAATTGTCAGGATAAAACATTCCGGCGACTGCAGGCGGGCGCGTGGCAGTATCAGAAGTCAAGTTATTTCAGACAACCCTACCGGCTTGATTGTATAATAAGCGAATGGATGGCTTGCGCGAGTAGGAAACGAAGAATCGGTAAGCTGGAGGCAGGGATACGCAAGACAAAAACCTCTGCAGTCTGCCATGTACCTGCCTCGTTCTGGACGGTCGCAATTTAAAGAAATCGGTGAAGAAAATAAAAGTGAGGCCTAGAGCAACTCTTCGACCAGCTTGGTCTCAAAGTCGTCTATGGATGCCTTTGACTCCATTTCGCCGTCTGACTTGATCTTGCTCTGCTTCTTTAGCACTTCACGCGCCAAGAGCCAGTAAGTCGTGGCAAGTGCCTTGCGGCCTCTGTTGTTTGCCGGCACAACAAGATCCACCTTGGATGTCACGTTGTCGCTGTTTGAAATTGCAATTACCGGTACACCGGCTCTCGTGGCTTCCAAAACCGCCTGCTGGTCAGCCTGAGGGTCTGTGACTACTACTATTTCCGGCTCCATATAGTCGGGAAGTGAGGGATTCGTAAATGTGCCGGGCATAAACCTGCCGAGGATGGGTGTAGCCCCTGTGAGTTCGCAGAATTTTTCAACCGGGGTCTTGCCGTACTCCCTAGCAGAGGTTACTGCAACCTTTGAAATGTCGGATCTACCGATAAACTTGGCAGCAACATCGATTCTGGCAAGGGTCTTGCTGATGTCAAGGATGTATAGTCCCTCAGGGTTTGCCTTGAGTATAAACGGAGCCATGTACTTGGTCTTTACCGGCGTGCCAACACGGATGCCAGTTGACAGTATCATGTTCTCAAGGTCAGTCGTTTCAACATTCTCTTGTCCCTCAGGGGACTCGACCTGTTCAGAGGAATAAGACTCGGATTGATCAGTGCCCTCGACTTCGCTTACTTCGTCGGCGGCGCTAATCTCGTTGTCTTCGTTGGGAGATGATTCAGTCATGTAAATCCTTACGCAGGGGACAGTTTTGCCACTCCAGCTATTAAACCATGCTACAAACTAGGCGTATGTGGCGTTTATTAAGAATATTCATGCGCAGGCCTACCGGCGCATATTCGGCCATGAACCCGCAAATCCGCAGATTCCAAATGCAGGCCTATCGCAAGATTGCTGCCAAATCGCTAGAGACAAGCGCACAATCCGCTTTGCCCAAAGCTCTGCCAAAGCCCGCCTTTTGCTAGATTATGCGGGCCATCCCAGCAACTAGACCGTGCTCTGAAAGCCGGACAAGTTCATTGAGCTTGGCTACGCGCTCGCCTCCAAGCACGCCGGACTTGAGCATCTTCGAGCCCGTCGCCACGGCGATATGGGAAATGTGCGAGTCTACTGATTCGCCTGACCTATGTGAGGTGATTATGCCTACGTCGCGCTTGTTGCACTCTGCTGCAAACTGCATAGCATCATAGAGGCTACCGGCCTGGTTCACCTTCAGGATAGCTCCGCTGCAGGCGCCATACTCGGCAGCCTCCCTCACCTTTGCCGCGTTTGTAACCAGCATGTCGTCGCCGGTCACGTACGTCTTTGGGTTCTTCTTGGTGATTTCTGCCATGCTTTCAAAATCTTCTTCCTGAACAGGGTCTTCTGCGTAGATTAGCTTGTAGTCCTTGATGAGTCTGTTTGCAAACTCGATTTGCTCGCCGACATCGCGCTTGATTCCCTGGCGGGCATAATCATACACCTTCTTTTTTTCGTCCCAAAAAGAAGAGCTTGCAAAATCAATGCCAAGTGAAATCTCTTTTCCAAGCGTGTAACCGCAGTTCCGAGTTGCCTTCTCCACGATTTCAAGAGCCTGGTCGTTGTTGACGTTTGGGGCCCATGCGCCCTCGTCGCCCCTGCCATAAGTAAACCGCTTGTCTATTGATTCGATTACCTTCCGGGTCTCTGCGTGCAGTCTAAAGTTGGTCTCAAGAGCCGAAACTATGTCCCGGGCTCCGGTAGGACATGCGAGGATTTCCTGTATGTCAGGGGTCCCGGGTCCTGCATGAGCCCCTCCGCCAAGAATGTTTCCAAGTGGGAAAGGAAATGCGTATGGCCCCTTCGGGTTTAGCTGCCTGAAAAGGGGAACATCCGCGGCCTTGGCGGCGCTTTCCGCAGCTGCAATGCTCAGGGCGTATGCCACTGAACCTCCGATCTTGCTGTAGTTCTGTGTATCGTCGATTTTTCTTAGGATATCATAGACTGCCTTCAAGTCAGCCGCGTTTGCTCCAACGAACTTGGATGCATTGGCATTGAGGGCAGACAGGGCCCTTTCTGGCTTGTTCTCTGGAAAACTTTGGGCTTCCAGTTTGCCAACGCTTGCGCCGGAGGGCGCGCAGGCGCGTCCCATGAACTTGTTATCGGAAACGACGTCAACTTCAATTGTTTTACTGCCCCGGCTGTTGAAAATGATGCGACCGCGGACTGAAGAAATGGAAGCCAATACGTTGACTGGACTTTGAAGACGATATTTATTCTATTTCAGATTGGATCTCTGACATGCGGCGCCTCAGGGCCTCATAGTAGGGAATTATCTGATAGATTGTCTCTACGCTCGAGACAAACATCCTTCTGCAGCAATACCGCTTGATGCCGATAGAGTCCATAACCTTTGCAGGATCCTCGCCAGCTTTTACGCGGATAGAGTACTGCTGAAACCTGTCTGCGATGAGGCCTCCACAAGTAAAACACCTGACAGGCACTAGCATTGCTTGCATTTACATTTCACCCTGCTAATAAAAACGCTTGGCGGTGGGCGAAGGCCCGATTTCCTTGAATGCAATCTCGCATTCCCCAATAAATTATAGATACTGTGACATATCTCCCCTAAAATACGACCTCAGAGCATTAATTACAGTCAATGACTACCGCAATTGACGAACCGCTATTAAATTCTGCCGCTTATAGTAATTTCGTAGACTCCATAAGAAGCCCATTCAGTCTCAGACTTTACAGCAAGGCTCTTCAGCGATACATGAGATTTCACGGTCTGACAGATTTTGACGCTATGGCTGCCGAGGACGCAAAGACGATTCAAATAAGGGTCCAGGCGTACATCTCGGAACTTCGATACAAACGGAACCTAAGAGCTCAAACCATAATTGTAAACCTTTCAGCGATTATCCATTTCTACCAATACAATGACGTTATCGGCGTCAACTGGAAAAAGCTAAAGGCGTTCTGTGGAGAGAGAAAAAGGGCAGTTAAGGACCGAGCATATACTATAGATGAAATTCGCAAACTCCTAGATCATGCTGACGACAGAAAGAGGATAATGATTTTACTCATGGCATCCGCGGGGCTGCGCATAGGCTCAATTGCGGACCTGAAAATCAGGAATCTAGAGCGCATAAGCGGACTATACAAGATAATGTTGTACGAGGGGGCGGATGAGGAGTATTTTACATTCTGTACGCCTGAGTGCGTGGCGGTTATTGACCTATACCTAGAGAAAAGAAAGCGTGCAGGCGAGGATCTGACGCCTGATGCTCCATTGATAAGAGAGGAATTTTCACGGTCGGACGCAAGGAATCCGAGACACGTGTCAACAACTACCCTGAATACACTGATGAAAGGGCTCCTAGTTACAGCCGGCATTCGCGAGACTAAAGGTTACAGTAGTCGCAAGCGACACGACGTAATGGCGAATCATGGTCTACGAAAATTCTTCAACACTCAGCTGATCAAAGCCGGCGTAAATCACACGGTGAAGGAACACCTAATGGGGCATAAAACGGGATTAGACATCTCTTATGCTAGGCTCACAGACGAGGAAATAACCCGCGAATACCTAAAAGCCGCCGACCTTCTCACGATCGAAAGTGAAAGCAAGCTCAGGTCCGAGATCCGAGATCTGGAGAAGAAGCTGAGCGCCGAAGCCAAACTGCGAGAGAAAATTATGTCTGAAATTGATGCGAAGAATAAGCCTCTGCTCGACCAAATGGCGGAAATCCAGGAGCGCCTTAACAAGTTCCCTAAGCTTAGGCTAGACTAGAGCCTCAGCGGACTATACTTATTATACATTTATGAAGGAGAAATTCACGCTCAATTTGTGAAGGCACCACATATTATATTTTTGAACTTTACAAAATAAACCATGTCCGAATGCGTAGCAATAACAGGTGATATACAGGCGGACTTTTTGCGTCAGGTTAGCAAGATGCTACAGCATATCGAAAACTGCGAGCGTTGCCGCGAGCATTTCGGCGCAGTTCAATAGTGTAGAGATGGTTAATTACAAAATGGGTCTCACTGCAAAAATTTTTGTTACTGATAGTCAAATCTTGAAGGGTAGACCAGTCCCAGATCTTTCTCGAAAAAGTATACCAAATGCCGATTTAGTACAGAATGTCCGATCTAGCGAAATTGAACAGCTAGCCTTGGAAAAATATCAGAAAAACGGTAGTGGTATAACATTTGTAAACTTGATTGAAAGTGGGCTTGCTACGAGCAAGTCGAAGGCTCAGGCGATGCTAAAATATCATTCAAATCGTTCTCTGGTGCTTTTCACCATACCTGATAAACGTACAAAACCTCAACAGTATTATCCGTCATCGTTAAAAGCCGAAATTGTCACTAGAACTACACCAATTCGCCCCACGGGGGTATTCTACTTTGATCACGAGCATAACCAAGATGCCTTATGCGCTGATACGTTGCTTGATCCAGTAAGGGCTAACACGCTTATCGAGTATGCTTTGCCGCTCCTAAAGGACGCACCGCTGCATATCCATAACATACACTTTAAGCTATGTCTGCCTACTGAAACGTATCCAGCTCTAAAAGCCGATATTGTAAATGGTAACAAGGGTAAGCAGTGGAAGATTCCTGTAGGCTATAGAAGCGTCAAGTTATCGTTCTATCCTTCTGGCTCGCTCGAGATCGTCGTGGTTTGTTCTAGACATGCTTTCCCGCTAGTTTCAGAGAGTCATAGGACCGAGCTAAATGCGTTCCTAGGCGAAGTTAGAGGCGCGCTTTCCGTCATTCTGCACGACGAGAGACATCACATCATTCCAGCTATCAGCGATTGGCTAGTCACGCAGTTAGACATCAATAGGGACGTTTCAATATCGAGCTGCAAAGTCAGCGATTTACAACTGAACCACTCTGAACAGTATCGATACTACGATAACGTTTTCAGGGTGTATCTTAAGCCAATCAATGATAAATTATTCTATAGGTTTGAGAAGACTGTTAATCCCAATAAACCGTACGGAGAGACTATCGCCGAAGCGTTCACCTTAGAGGGACTTAACAAACGGTTAATCGCGCTGGAAACGTCAAAGGGTAAAGAGGGTATGACATGAGCGATATTCCTGCAAACTCTCCCGAAATTGAAAGCGTCGATCCAGCATTAATGCAAGGCGCTAACCTGATCAAACCTATGCAGAAATTCTCACCATATACCAAGGCAGAACGGCATAAGCGCCGCAAGGAGGTCTTTAGGCTTCATTTCGAGTATGGATATTCGGCTAGCAAGATTTCAGAAATAATGAAAGTCAGTAGAGGGACCATTAATTCAGATATCAGATTTCTATACGCCCAAACGCGAAAGACTGAAGGAACAACTACTTTCGACGAGGACATGCGTAGATATCTTGTACGACTCTCCATTCAGCAAGCTCGCCTACGCTCCTATCTAGACAAGGCAACGGACCTTGAAACCAGGCTATCTATAGAGCGACTTATGGCTGAACTAGATCTTCGGCTTGTAAATGCGGGTTTGAAGATCCTCGATTCCAGGCTTGCGTTCTCTGAAGCAGTAGCAAATGCGGTAAACCAAATCGCGGAGAAGGAGAAAATCGATCGGCGTTACATGCTGCCGGACCAGCAATTCAGTATTTCCAAAAAGGCTTGGTCCGAAATTGAGCATATAATAGAGAAGGACCGACATGGTGGAGAGCTATGAAAAATCCGGAATTAGCCTATTGCGAGTACTTCGGCAGGCTCGCTTAAACTACGGAACAAAAAATTCGTCTAATCGGGAAACTAGTAGAGGGACACAAACTGACTTTCGATCTTAATAATAAAAGCATATGGGAGATGCCATTTTCCTTTCTAGGTATTATGATCCAGAGCTAGGACAAAAATTGAAAGTAATAGCTTGGGGAATAAGCGTTCCAATAGGTAACGCAAACCACATGTTCCAAAGACAAAAAAACGAGAGAGGAATTTCCTTTTGGATCGACGTCTGTAACCGCCAGATATCGGAGTGGACAAAAATATTTGGTGAACTTGATGCCGAAATTGTGAAAGTTAATGTGAGAAGGAGTACCTGAGATAGTTGAGCCTAAATACCACAAGCAAGATTTCGTAGCTCGTTTTTAAGTAAGGTACTCACAATAAGTAAAAGTCAAGGAAGGTTCAATCATTGAGAGACGAAATTAAGGATGATGAATTTTATGAGCGGAACCTGGCTCAGTTAAATGATAAGGACAGCATCACATTTGCCAATACCACCAGTTTCTACAGGCGCGGCTACAAAGAGCCAACGCCAAAGGAGACAGTAATACAGGCTAGATCAAAACTGGAGCAATACCTAGGACAATTCGCAGATACCAGTGATCCTCGGATAGATACCTATGGAGTTCTTTATGACTTGGCGAAGGGTTTTGTGCAAGCTTATCAAAGGGAACACCCAAAGGCAAAGATAGACCTCCGCCGCAAGACCTTTTGCTAAAGTGAAAATACTCTGGAAGATTAGAAGAAAGACTTCGCTGAGGAGCTCGTATTACAGCCAGCGAACTAGTATTCCTTTTAGTCGTAAAACCCAGTGTTCTCTTGCAGTTTGCGAAGCGCTTTGTGCTCGTAGTAAGCGAACTGCGAAATAATAAACAATCCCAGCCCAGACACGAGAAGACCAGCCTGAAAGAGAGCATCCGAGCCAGTTGGAAATATTCCATCAATTTTACCGCCAGCCCAAAACAGAAACGCTGCGTAAATCGTGCAGAACGCTCCATAGCCTAGCGGTATAACTGGATGCAGGCTATACTTCCTCAATACCAAGTTAACAGTGTCTAACCTTATTAATTTCTCGGTAGGTAAATCCGCTGGCTATGAGGAAAAGATGTCCAAAGTGCAAACATGACATGCGGATAATCAAAGAACTGAAGGATGGCAAAGAGCAAAAAATATGGGTGTGTAACCGTGGATGCTCTGTCGAAGAATCTCGCATTCCAGTTGAATGAAGCTTTTTCCAGTCTGCCGCAGCAGTATTTAATTTCGAGCATTTGAACTGACCAACTGTCATGGAACTTCAGGACTTCGTTATGACTACACTCGTTGAAATTGTAAAAGGCGTAAAAAATGCAAATGATGCAATAGAAGAGACTGACAAGTTTCAATTTATCGGGGAAAAAGTTCCTGACTATTATGGACAATTTGTTGATTTTGACGTCTCTGTTGCCGCCAGAGATAAGGATGAAAAGGGCGGTTCGGTCAAAGGGGGAGTTTATGTAATAGGCGCTTGGCTTAGTGGTTCTGCAAATTCCAAGCAAGAGAAAGCTTCGGAGAATGTCAATCGAATAAAGTTTCGAGTCTTCGTGAAGTCAGACGATATTGAGTCGGAATGAAATCCTCCCGCCGCAGCCTTCGGAGCAGCATGACTAAAGAGCCAGTTTCGACCTGATAGACTGCCTAAGCATTGGAATAGACGAAGACGGAGAAAGCGTCAACTATGCACTATTTGATTTTGACGGAAACGAGTTGTCAAGCTCAAGTAGTTCCTATAGCGGTGCGGAGTATGATACGCCTAGTGGCGCGGTGTTCGATGATTGAGCGAACTTTGTACACGTTGTATGCGATAGTAATTTGGGTTAGCGGGGGAATGGCAACGCAAACTGTTGAGGGCATGAATACAAACGTCTACCAAACACGCTCAGATAGCCGAATAACGAGAGAAATCTGTCCGCGATGCTGTAGAGGATTATAATTTAGTTGATCGTTGCTACTAGTATAGAAAACTCGATAAAGTTTATAGAAGTAGCTTGCGTACTAGCCCCCACTTGCGCCTAGCAGATTTTAGAGTCACTAATTTTCGCTCAGTTGTAGATTCCGGAGTTATTACAATGTCTGACATAATGGTAGTGATCGGTCCAAATGAAGCAGGCAAGAGCGGAATCCTAAATGGATTGGCATCCTTGTCTATGGACGCCTTCTATGCCTACTTCGATCTAACTCAGTTAGAGGGAATGCTCAAGAGATACAATGACAATGAGATTGAGGACAAAGACATCCCTATGGTTCATGCTAGCTTCGAGCTCGCTCCAGAGGAGATTAAAGAGCTCGGCAGCCTATTGCAACTTGCTGAAGAACCGAAGAAAATAATGATTACGAAATATTTTGATGAGTCTTATCAGATCAAGATTTCAGACAAAGCAATCCGCGTCATATCTAGAGCGAAAGTTAATGACTTGATGAGTGAAATGCGCAGAGTGATCGCCAATCATAGAAACAGCGCAACTAATACTCATCTCACACACGCCCCTAACGATGCAATGAGAGCCCAATTCAATTCCGCCGCTGCAACCGTGGAAAATGCAAGCCCAGCGCAAACTGTGAAGTCAGTTGCCTTGAGTAGTTTGCAGGAGATTACAAACTTGTCCAATGCGGCTATCGACGCCCCGTTCAAGACAGATCTTGTTGCATTTGCGAGAGAGCTGCAATCAATTATGGAATCTTTTATGGAGGATGAAATTGCAATTGCAATGTACAAGTTCGTCCTTGAGCGAATGCCGAGAACCATATACTTCAAGACATGGGATAGACTCGAGGATGAAGTAACAATCGCTGAACTTAGGGCTAATCCTCAAAAACACAAAACTTTCATTAACTTTTTGAAGCTAGCTCAAATTAAACTAGATACTATCGAGTATCTGCAGGACGAAACCAAAAGGCAGGTTTATCTGGAAAGTGGTTGTGGCAGGGCGACAAAGTTGCTTAGAGGAGCTTGGAGACAAGAGGAGCTCGATATGGAACTTCGCTATTCAACTGAGAAATTGATGGTATTCACAAAGAATTCTGCCGCAGTCGAGACATTACTCCCGCCCAGCCTTGGGAGTGAAGGCTTTCAGTGGTTCTTAGGATTTTTCATTAACTTCGGCGCAGAGACGAATTCTGAATTCAAAAGGGCGATTCTATTACTTGATGATCCGGGGGTATTCCTCCATCCAAAAGGGCATAAAGACTTGCTGGACCTTTTTGAGTCATATCTAGGAAATGGCGTTACGACAATCTACACAACCCACTTACCATTTCTCATCCCACGTTCGAAGCTAGAACGGCTGAGATTAGTCAGAAAGAAAGGCGCTGGATACACAGAAGTTACCGAGAAATTTTATGCGATCGAGGATAAAGATGTATTATACCCACTCCGTGCTGCGTTGGGTGTTTCGCTCGGAGATAGCCTCTTTGTTGGAGAGAAAACGATTGTTGGAGAAGGTCCTTCAGACCGAATTTTGCTTGACGGCATGCTCCAAGAATTCAATAGCCGAAAAATTAGGAAAATAGATTTAGAGCACATAAGTGTGGTTGCAGGCAAAGGGGCACGCGGCGCAAAAGAATATGCGCTATTATTGCAAATCGAGAATCTTCCTTATGTCGTGGTCCTCGATAACGACGATGAAGGGAGGAACGCGAGTGCAGACTTTCAAAAGGATGGAATTCCCACTAGTAATGTAATTTTGCTTTCGAATCACAGAGGCGTTCAAGCGGACTTAGATATCGAGGATCTATTTCCTTTAGAAACATACGCGGAGGCGTTCCACTCAGTTCACGGGAAATCGCTTAATCTAAGCAAAGTAGATGTCCTGAAGGCAATATCTGAAGGCAATGGAAAGGTTACTAACAAGGGCAAATCTTTGCTCAAGACCTCAAAGTACGACCTCGATAAAGTCAAAATTGCATACGAGATGTTGAGAATCACCAATTCCTTAACTCAGCTCGACCAAGCATTAGTGGAAAATTTGTCAAAGATTTTTGACGGAATAAATTCAAGAATAGCAATATACTCGAAAGAATAGGCTAAGAATTTCAAAGGAGAGCAAAGGAAAAAGCTTGAAATGGACATGACAAGGTTTACAATTTCACGGTATGAGAAAAGTTTGTCACTGCCCAACGACAAGGAAAATATACCTTATGTAGACTGTAAATGCAATTGTGACAGTAAGCATGATTACGCCTACAACTGTCATTATAGTACAGAATTTGAACCGCGTCTCGTAAGAGCTCTTTCTGGAAAATGCTCCGATGACCGAAGTTGAAAATGCTCCAAATGACATCACGGTGCTAGCAAGCGTCGTCCATTTCATCCATTCCTGAAGCTTGGCGTACCAGTCTACATTATGGCTAATTGGCTCCAATGCAAGAATGAAAAGCATCGCTCCCATGAGTACGCCATCTAAGACTAGAAGGTCTTTTAGGTCAACATCAATATCCTTTTCATCTTTTTGATTATCCTTCGACCGGGGATGAAACAAGGACACAGCCCGTTATAGCGTTCGAAATTTAAGGTCATCGTGACTTAGCTTATCTATTCCAGCCGTCGCAAACGAGTGTATTTCTTTCCTTTATCGGTTACCAAGTCCCATGCTATAACGTCGCCTATCTTGTAGCCTAGCTCCTCGACTAATTCAGGAGGGTCTACTGACTCTTTTTGAGAGATGTGATCTGTAAAAGTAAACCCGAAAGTAGCCAGCCAAAGCCATCCCCAGAATGACGACCGGAATGACTATTGAAAATCCTGCATACGTGATCATCAATTGAGCCTCCGATGGCAACTGACCAAGATGGTTTCCGAATAGTATGATCTCCGTCGGCGCAAGTGGCGAAAATCCTCCTGAGAAGAGGCTCACAAAACCGATTATATACGCAGCAAGATACCAAGATCCTGTAACATCTTGTTCTGAACGAAAACTCAAGATTAGGCGACAATACTTCAAATATTCATGATTCACTTGTTTGAATATGAGCGCACGCCTGAGCTCTATGCTAGCCGTTTATTCAAGCCTTGAAGCTACTATTGAAAGGACTAGGCAAATCTACACCTCACAGCATCCTGATTTGGTTTGGAAGGGAATATGGAAAGGCGAAAGGCTTGAGAAGGATTGGTTCAGAGAGCGTCCTGATGGTGGCATTATACCTCAAGCAGGAAGAGTTTTCAAGGAAAATGGCGAGATGTATTTTGACATTTTTTATCAGATTATTGTTGAGTTAGTGGACTTGGCAGATATGGGAAGAACCTCCGAGGATTTCAAACAGCTTGTTGATGCTCTTAGAGGGCAAGGGATGGGCTTGGGTTCAAAAGCAAAAATCAACCAATCATTCACGTAAGTTTATTGGTAGTGTATCTCCCCAAACCTGAAAGTTGAAACTAGTGGCTCGATAAGTTAGCGCTCTTTCGCTTGCTCTAGTGCTTTCACGAGCAAGCCGAGCCTAGAAAAAGGAGAGACCTGAGCGCTTAACGCCCTTTAGCTTGGTCCCGTAAGCGTTTGCAATTGTTTTCGAGTTGTTGATGCCAGTGGGCATCCAAGTAATCTTGCTTATTCAGTGCTTTTCGCTTAAGCTGTCGCTCTTTGAGCACACAACTGTTTTGCCAAAAGTCTGAGGATATGGTCCGGTGCTTCGCCATACAACATAGTCTATTGTCGATATCTCTTAAAAGGTTTATGGGCTGGTGGGTATCACGTTCAAAATCTCCGCTAGGTCACCGACGGGTCGGCTCTCTCGAGATATCGCGAGTCCAAAATCCGGAGCGAGTCAGAACTATTTCAAGCATTGACGCAGACAGCGGCTGACAGACTGACGATTGAAGAACTGCAAATATCAGCCCAACGAGTGGACGATTATTTCCCCCTTTTCCTTTTTTGGTGTCAAACTTTTAAGAAACCCTGCAAGCTGTCGGATTACTTGTCAATTAACGACGCAAGGAGAGAAGCTGTCAGTATTGCATATTGGATGCTTGCAGCGACTGCATTCTTCACAGTTGGAGGAGCGCTACTAGCGGTCGGACTTAGCTACCCTTTCGGAGCAATACCAACCATAGTAGAAAAGGGATATGGGAATCAGACAGAAGCCAGCCAAGCTGTATTGCGTGTGTATAATGCTCTCGGTTCCATCGCCAATTATGACATCGGAAGCGGACTCGGGCTAATTGCGTTAGGTGCATTCTTAGGAGTTTTTGGTCTTAAAAGAGTGAGAGGTGGTATCGAGGCATTAGCTAACCCCAAGAGTATGAAAGATAACATAGAATCAGTCGAAGACATGCTCAAGAATCTTGACGAGTCATTTGGAAGCCATTATAGTGCAGAGAGGCTGCTAAAAGATGCGTTATACCAACATGCCAGAATAACGATAGCAACAACAAAGCAGGTCTCGGATTCTTCAAAACGCTTAGAAAAATTTACGATTGCTCTCGTTGCTCTGACTATAATTTTGGCAGCAGCTGAAATCGTGCGAATAGCGACTGGTCACAACTAAACCGCAGCAGATCAAGTCTACATTGATTTCTCCCGCCGCACATTGCTTTTCGAAATCGGAAAATTTGATACTTGCTTAAGACCTTATCGACATGCGAATTGTAAAGGCTAAAATCAGACTAGTTGTAAATACTACCTGCCGACGCACCAGTTATTTCGTTTTCAGACAAATAAATCGCATTAGCATTATATAGTCAGCGACACTAGCACACGCCGGGCAACTAGGGGAACAGGCCAACTTGGCGCATGATTACCCGCGTTCGTTTCACCGAAATGACGCGGTAATATTTTACGCCAGCCGAGCAAGTTATGCGGGAGTCGCCCAGCTTGGCCAAAGGCGTAAGACTGAGGCTCTTATCCCTTAGGGGTTCGTGGGTTCAAATCCCATCTCCCGCACCATTTGTTTGAAAGTAGTGTTTAGTGGGCCATCCGGATAATTGATTTAAATATAGGAAAAAACGCCGTTTTGCTTGAGATTCTAATATGGAATATCTTGCAATGCTTCCCGGACCAACTAACGTTCCAAACCGTGTAATGAATGCAATGCTTGCGCCGATAATTAATCACAGGAGCGATGATTTCAGGGTGCTCTACAAATCAATAGTTGAAAAGTCGCAAAAGGTGTTTCAGACACAGGGCGACATTGTTCTCCTGACCACTTCTGGCACCGGCGCAGTCGAGGCATCCGTCGTCAACCTCATAAAGAAGGGCGACAAGGCCGTAATTCCAGTAAACGGCGAGTTTAGCACAAGGCTGGCTGACCTGATTGACAGCTGGGGCGGCCAGACAATCAGGATAAAGGCACCATTTGGGGAAAACCCGCCTTATGAAAAATTTGAAGAAGTCATGGACCAAAATAAAGACGTCAAGGCGCTTTACGCGGTCTATAACGAGACTTCAACCGGCACGACGATCCGCTATATGGATAAGCTCGGCGAACTGGCTGCAAGAAAAGGCTGCTACTTTATCGCTGACGCGGTGTCAATCCTTGGAGGCGACGAGCTCCCCGTTGACAAGTGGAACATTGACATCTGCGTTACAGCTGCGCAAAAGGCCCTTGCTGCGCCGCCTGGCGTATCGCCGGTTTCCGTAAACGCCAGAACCAAGAAATACATGCAGGAAAATCCGCCGCCGACTCAGTACCTGAACTTTAAACGCTACTTCAAGTACTACGAAGAACACCATGAAACGCCGTTCACTCCGGCGCTGCCGCTTTACTATGCGTTCAGAGAGGCACTTGACATCGTGCTTGAGGAGGGCATGGACGCAAGAATTCGCCGCCACAGGACTTGTGCTGAAGCGCTTTACGCCGGCCTTAGCGCGCTTGGGCTTACGCCTTTCGCGAAGCCGGACGCAAGGAGCAACGTGATAATAGCCGTCAATTACCTGGCGGGGATGGATGACAAGAAGTTCAGGGATCTGCTCTCAAACCAGTTCAAGGTGCTTATTGCCGGCGGCTTTGGCGACCTGAAGGGCAAGGTATTCAGGGTTGGTTCGATGGGTGAGGTTGGAAGGTACCATGTCATGCGCACCATATCTTCAATTTCGTCTGCAATGAACATGCTTGGCATAAAGACAAACCCAGAGGCTACTTCGGTAGCGCTTGAAAAACTAAAGGCGCTTCCGAACTAGCAATCTTTTTTCCGCTCCAGCAGTTCTCCACCCACTTTTTACACATTTTCTCTGAAACTTAATATTACCTGTACAGTACGCGGGGTTACATGACTTTGGATAAGGGTTCTCTCGTGCTGCTAGATTACACTGCTCGCGTTAAGGACACTAACGAAATTTTCGAAACTACAAAGGAGGAAGATGCAAAGAAAAGCGATCACTTTGACCCGACGCGCAAATACCAGCCACGGCTCGTGTCCGTTGGTGATGGCTGGGTTCTAAAGGGGCTGGACGAGGCCCTCACAAAAGCCGACATCGGCAGCCAGATGAACGTGGAGCTCACTCCCGACAAGGCGTTTGGCGAGCGTGACCCGGCAAAGGTACGCATGATTCCGCAGCGCAAGCTTGGCGACAAGGCAGACGAGGTTTCTGTCGGTGACGTCATCGACGTGGACGACAGGACAGGCATTGTCAGGTTTGTCGGCTCTGGCAGAATACAGGTCGACTTCAATCACAGGCTTGCAGGCCGCACGCTTGTTTACGACGTAAACGTTGTCAAAAAGCTCGAGACGGATAATGAAAAGGTCTCTGCGCTTGTAAAGAGATGGCTTCCGATAGACGACGACAAACTAAAGTTCGCGATAAGCGACGAGCAGCTTGAGATGGACCTGCCTGAGGAAACGTACCAGATGGAAGGCCTCCAGTCGGTAAAGGCAGGAATTGCAAGGGACATCTTCAAGAATGTCTCCAAGGTAAAGAAGGTAAAGTACGTAGAAACGATTTCCGCTCCCCAGCAGCCAAAGCCGGCCCCAGAGCCAGCGCAAAGCACCGAAGCAGCTGCAAAAGAGCAGGAAAAGCCTGCTGAGGCAAAGTAGCAGGCAAGGCTTTACCGAGCGCGGACTCACCCTTGTCATAGAGTAAAAAGGGGCAAAAGTTTATTACATTATAAAGCCAAAAAGCTCGCAGCATGGAAAGCATTCAACAGCAACCGGTTACAATAACCCCCAAGGCGGCCGAAAAAGTCGCTGAATTTATGAAGCAAGAAGGCAACTCGAACCTTTTCCTGAGAGTATATGTTTCGGGTGGTGGTTGCGCGGGCCTGTCCTATGGCATGGGCTTTGAAGAAAAAGTCGACGATGACGACAAGGTCATCGAGCAGGGCGGAGTCAAGATAATCCTCGACAGCTACAGCGAGCGATACCTCAAGGGCGCCAACATTGACTACATTGAGAGCCTGATGGGGTCGGGATTTAAGATAAACAATCCCAACGTGACCAAGAGCTGCTCTTGTGGCCACTCGTTCAGCACAGAATAAGCGTCCCTTTCTTCTCTTTTTGAATTCCGCAGCTCTTTTTATCTTGTTTTACGGGCTATAAGCGGCAGCAGATGCGCTGCAAGATAGGCTCTAAAGCCGTCTGTGCAAATAGATAGATTTTTTCATGATCAGAAAAAGGCGCGCTAGGGCCACAGGCCACGCGCCTGAATAGCCTCGACGACGCGGTTTATCGCCAAAAGCGTGCTGGCCTTTCGCATATTGACCTTGTACTTGTCATGCGTCTCATAAACATCGAGGAATGCTTTAGTGATGTTCTTGTCGAGCCTCTCATTTACCTCTGCCTCCGTCCAGTATTCCCTGCGAAGGTTTTGTAGCCACTCAAAGTAGGACACTGTCACTCCTCCTCCGTTTGCGAGAATGTCCGGGATTACAAGGATCTTGTTGTTGAAGAGAATATCGTCTGCTTCAGGAGTTGTCGGACCGTTTGCAGCTTCGGCAACTATCTTGGCCTTGACCTTCGGCGCGTTCTTTGCGGTAATCTGGTTTTCAAGCGCCGCTGGAATGAGTATGGTACAGTCTGTCTCTAGCAGTTCCTCGTTTGAAATTGCCTTTGAGCCGCCAAAGCCCTCGACGCTGCCCGTCTTTTGCTTGTGCTGCCGCAGGCTGGCAATTGAAATGCCAGACTTGTTTACGATCCCGCCTTTGGAATCTGAAGCCGCAACTACCTTTGCACCAAGGGCTTCAACGAGCTGCGACGCAAACTGGCCTGCGTTTCCAAAGCCCTGGACAGCCACGGTTGCATTCTTCATGTCGACCTTGAGCTTCTTGGCCGCCTCGCGCACGGTGATTGAAAGTCCGCGGCCGGTAGCCTCGTTTCTTCCAAGCGAACCGCCTATCGAGAGGGGCTTGCCGGTGATAATTTCGGGCTGCATGTAATTGCCCTTTAGCGCCGAATAAGTGTCCATAATCCAGGCCATCTCCTTGCCTCCCGTGTAAACATCGGGCGCTGGAATGTCGGTAAGGGGTCCGATAATGTCCGCAATGGCGTATGCGTATCTGCGGGTCATGCGTTCCAATTCTCCGTCGGACATTTCCTTGGGATTGCATATTATGCCGCCCTTTCCTCCGCCGTAAGGAATGTCTGCGACGGCGCACTTCCATGTCATCCACATTGAAAGAGCTTTTACCTCGTCGATGGACACCTGGGGATGGTATCTGATTCCTCCCTTGTAAGGCCCCCTCGCATCATTGTGCTGTGATCTATAGCCGGTAAACACGCGGATTTCCCCGTTGTCCATCTTGACAGGGAGAGAAACGGTAAGAACGCGCTTTGGATTTGCAAGGACCTGGTGGAGTCCTTTGTCGAGCTTGATGAGTTTTGCAGCCTCGTCAAGCTGTTTCAGTGCAACCTCAAACGGGTTTATGGCCACGCTCCGGGACGCTGACATAAAAGATTTGAACAAAACGAGTGTATTTAAGTGTTGTAAATTGTTCTAGAATTTAAGAGCTCATTTTTTGCGAGATCTGCGTCCTGAGTTCGTCGTCGGTTTTTCCTTTTGAGTCAATCCCAAGGCTCTGGGCGATCTGCTCTAGCTTTTCCCTTTCTGTTGTGACAGGACCCGTAATGCGCGGCACGACGCCGCTGGTTTGCGCGGGTGGCGATCCATAGGAAGAAAAGCCCTGCCCCAGTTCCCTTTTTACCATATTTCTGGCCTTCTCGTACTCGCCAGCTGCCCTACCCAAAGTCCGGGACATCTGAGGCAGCCTTTTTGTCCCAAACATCAGGACAAGTACCAACAGGATAAGGATAATCCATTCCGAGCCTGCGATTTCTCGC
This sequence comes from Nitrososphaera sp., assembly GCA_039938515.1. Taxonomy (NCBI): domain Archaea; kingdom Thermoproteati; phylum Nitrososphaerota; class Nitrososphaeria; order Nitrososphaerales; family Nitrososphaeraceae; genus Nitrososphaera; species Nitrososphaera sp. The sequence continues at coordinate 54,515 of JBDUUL010000020.1, forward strand.
ACAAGCGCCGCCAGGACCAAATCCAAGTCAATCAGGGTCTAACAGCAATTAATTACTTGCTGTGTTACATGACTGAAAATATGCCCGACTTGCGAGATTCTAGGCGGAGCCGGGCCTGAGCCGGTCAAAGGCGGCGATAAGTGTAGTCCTGCGCCGCTCTTCTGTGACTGACGCCCTTACGTCTTCAATCAGCATCCGGGCGACGTCGAGCTTTTTGCGAAGGCCGGCAACGATGTTGTCGTAAACCGCAAACGGATACACTGCATCGTAGAGCTCTTCCATCACACCAAAAAGCGACTCGGCATCCTGCTCTCTGCCTGTTCGCATCCGGTCGTAGACGAGCCGCTTGACCTCGCCGACGCAGTCCAGTATCCCCGTCAGGTATGACGGACCGGAGATCCCGAGGCTTTCGGCTGACGGAATCGGCTTGTTGTTCATGATGGCAAGAAGGCAGTACGCTTCGGCAAGCTCCTGCTCGGCCACCGCGACGTACTTGTAAAGGTCGCTCTGGGCAGAAGGGCGCAGCTGGTCGACTGTCGAGCGAGCATTTTCCATCTGCAGGACGGCTTCGTCAAACTTGCCCTTGTGCATAAATATTATCGATTTGCTGGCCATTGCGATGGCGTCGCGGGAACCTCGTATCAGTAGCTCCCTGCGGCGCTGCACGTCTTTAAGCTGGCCGTCAATTAGCTGAAGAGAATTGCCTGCCGATGAATCAATCACGATGGGATTTCGATCCTATTTTATTCAATAAAAACATTGCAGAGGCTGCAAAACTTTAATTCTTCAAGCCGCGGTGCGGTACGTCGTGGGCAACATCCGGCGAAGCAGAGGCTACAACTTTGAACATGCCCTTGTCGAGCGGTTCAACCGCTCCGAAGGCTGGCACGCAAGAAGGCTAGGGGGCTCGAGCACTGGTCTTCCAGACATTGTTGCCCTGAACAACGAGCGTTCCATTCTTCTTGCCATTGAGGCCAAGTCCGGCACAGGTGACATCCTGTATGTCCCACCCGACCAGATAGCCAGGTGCGTTCTTGTCCGGGACATGTTTTCGGTGTACAAGGAACGCAAGATTGTCTTTGCGTTCAAGTTCCTGAGCAAGAAAAGGTTCAGGAGAAAAAACAAGACGGTTTACGAGCAGCGAAAGCTCGTCGAATACTTCAAGGTCGCGGATTCCGTCGACGCGCATGGCGACCTAACGGTCAAGTGCACGTACGAGGGGAGGACTTACAGCCTGAGAGAAAACGCGCAGAGCGTCGAGTTGAATCTGCCGGATTTTGCAATGCCGTTTTCCGATGAACTGCGCAGTACTGCCCAGGCAAGAATATCCCGACTAGCAAGCCACTAGGCTGAGCTAACCCAAATTGGAATGCGCTTTCAGGCTCGGCAAGTGGGTGCCCATTTTGGTTATTGGCAACGGGCTGAAACTCGCATTGAATTTGTGAATATTATATAAGATTTATCTGTCCATTGGGCCCCAGATTATATTTACTATAGACATCTCGGCCAAATGCCTGAGAAAAATGTTCTAGATGTTTCTTATGCTGGCAGAGTAACGACAATGTTAGAGAATTTTGCACTACACAATTCTTCTGACATTGACGTTGCTTATTGCACCGCTGACAACGGCATTTTCGCCCACAAATGTCATGGTTTCCTTCCATGATGGCAGGGTCTCGAGTTATTCTATCACCGATCTTGGCGGCAGGATAGACCACGTCTACCAAAAAGTAGGAATCATCGATGCAACCCTCCCGCAGATCTCGGTCGCGCTTCTGAGAGTTCTTCCGGGCATAGACTTTGTCGAACCAAACTCACAGGTAGTCGTTGCTCCTGCGTCCGTGCAAGATGGGGGCACAGACAATTTCACCGGTTCGTCGCATACAGCGAGCAACGAATACTCGCATTCATGGGGTCTGTCTGCGATCGGAGTGAAGGCAGTCCATGATGCGGGCTTTATGGGCAAGGGCGTCAAAGTTGCGGAACTTGACACAGGGATTGACTACAAACACCCAGACCTTGCGGCCAACTACATGGGGGGAATCAATCTTGTAAATGGCAACAATGACCCAATGGACGACAACGGTCACGGGACGCATGTAGCCGGCATAATTGCGGCCGCCAGAAATAACTTTGGAACAATTGGAGTGGCGCCGCAGGCAAGCCTCTACGCGGTCAAGGTGTCTGACTCGCAGGGAAAGGGGACATTTGACTTGCTGGTTCAGGGAATCAACTGGGCTATTGAAAACCACATGAATGTCATTACCATGAGCATCACCGGTTCGGACGGGAGCGAGGCGCTCAAGCAGGCGGTAACCGTTGCCCATGACAAATACGGCATTGTCCTTGTCGCAGCAGTGGGCAATGGCTCCTCCGGGGGAGTACTGTATCCTGCCGAATACGACGCCGTGATCGGGGTGGGTTCTGTGACAAGAGACGGGTCTAGGTCGTCGTTCTCACTGACAGGAAACAAGGTTGAACTGGTGGCTCCGGGGTCAGGAATCAACTCTACATGGTTCGACGGGAAGTACAAGGTACTAAGCGGCACGTCAATGGCAACCCCTTTTGTCACGGGGACCGTGGCTCTCATCCTTGGAAGCGATGAAAGGCTCTGGAAGTCGAGCGGACTGACGGACGGCGACGGCAAATGGACGCCGGAGGAAGTCCGTAACGTTCTCGACCACATGACAAAGCACCTGGGTTCCCCGGGCCGAAATGATCAGTATGGTTACGGCGAACTCAGCCTGAACTTTCCGACGGTCGTGAAAAGTGTCAAGTCAAGCAGCGACGCGGGCAGTACTAATGTGGCTTCCATCCCCGCGCTCAGCATGCTGCCGCGAGCCGGCGCAGGTTCTCTTTTTGGAAGCTTTTCGCTGGTTTCAGCGGGATTCCAGTTCTACAACTAGACCTAGGCGCGGATTCCGCGACCCCTGATTTTTCAGAAGCTTTGCGGAAGTTGCAAAAATCCGCTATATTTTCAATTCTATATAAATGTCCGCACAATCCTTATTTTCCAGCTATACCGCGGTTCTCGTAGTCATATTGCAGCGTTTCGGGTTTTTTCATGGTAATTCTTGGAGTGGTAGCCGCTTTTTGTCGTTTTTCTGGCATCAGAACTACTTATATGCTTGATCCGTGATAATAATTCTGCAACTATCCTAGAAAACATGCAAACCTCGATTATATGCAATGGATGTAAGGACGGACGGGTCATTACTGATTCGGAATCAGGCGAAATAATTTGCGGCAACTGCGGTCTTGTGCTGACTGATCGTGTGCAGGAGACGCGTGCAGAATGGCGCGCATTTAATACCGAAGAAGTGACTGACAGGAGCAGAACGGGTATTCCAAGCTCGCTTGCCAGGCACGACATGGGCCTATCGACCATTATTGGCAAGGCGGACAAGGATGCAAGCGGACGCAGGCTTGAAGGACAGATGAAGTCCACATTTGACCGCCTGCGGTCTTGGGACTTTAGGACCCAGGCGCACTCGCCGACAGACAGAAACCTCCGGCAGGCATTCAGCGAGCTGGACAGGCTCAAGGACAAACTGTCCCTCTCCGACGCCGTGGTTGAAAAAACTGCCTACATTTACAGAAAGGCGCAGGAGCGGGGGCTTGTCAGAGGAAGGACCATTTCCGCAACTGTAGGCGCTGCAGTGTACATCGCCTGCAGAGAAGCAGGAACCTCACGCACACTCAAGGACATCGCTCAGATAGGCAACATCAAGAGAAAGGACCTTGCGAGAATTTACAGGCTCGTGGTCATAGAGCTCGACCTAAAGATTCCCTTGATAGATCCAATGAAGTGCATAGGCAGGGTTGCGAGCAAGGCAAACCTGAGCGAGAAGACGAGAAGAGTCGCACTCAATGTAATGACGCGGGTTGTACAGAGCGGCATATCCGCGGGCAAAGATCCAATGGGTCTTGCAGCGTCGGTCCTCTACCTCGCGTGTCTCTCGACAGGAGAGAGCAGGACGCAGACTGACATTGCAGAGGCGGCAGGCGTAACCGAAGTGACCGTCCGCAACAGATACAAGAATCTAAGAAGCCAGCTCACTGGCTTGAACTAGATCTTTTCCCCTTTTTCTGATTCCAAAGAAAAGTAGATAAGAATTCAGCCTTGATAGTCCTGCTGGCGATGAAAAGGCCGGGGGATGCAAAGAAAACAGCGCTTCAGCTGTCGCTATTCGCGATTGCCACAGTTTTTGCATTCGAGTTTATCGCAGGCGCCGCCACCAACAGCCTTGCGCTTTTTACCGACGGCACTCACGCGCTGCTTGATGCGGTCGTTACTGCAGTCCTGATAATTGCAGTAAGGCTCGCGTCGAAGCCCCGCGACAAGGACCACACCTATGGCCACGGCAGAATAGAGACCATAGGCGGGTTTGTAGGCGGAATCGCCCTCTTTGTTGTTTCAATCCTTTTCATCTTCGAGGCGGTAACGAGAATTGCAGGGTATTACTCTGGCGCGGCGATGTCCCAGGTGACGCAGCCCGGCCTCGTTGCCTATGCGGCAATCGCGTACACGCTGTCGGTTGACGGGTTTAGAGTCACGGTACTGCGGAGAGCGCTCGTGCGAGAGCAAGCAGCTGACAGCGGAAGTTCAGTTGCCCTTTCAAGCACCACGCTCAAGACCGACATGTATCATGCTCTGACGGACATGGTGTCAACGGGCGTGGCCCTCGTCGGATTGCTGCTAGTCGCGCGGGGCTTTGCGGCGGGCGACTCGCTTGCAGCGATAGTCCTTGGCGGCTTTCTTGCTTTCTTGAGCAGCAAATTTGCATACCAGAACGTGCTGGAGCTGTCGGACTCTATCCCCCCATCTCTTGTGGCAAAAGCAACAGAGGCCGCGCAGCAGACGCCCGGCGTTCTTGACTGCAAGGATGTCAAGATGCGCAGGGTCGGGAGGGACGTATATGTAGAGCTGACGCTTGGAATGCGGAGCGATCTCAGTTTTGAGGTCGCGCATGAAACATCCGTGCTGGTGGAGAACAACGTGACAAGAATCCTTGCAGACGTACTTGGGAGCAGGCCCATAACTGTGACTGTTCACTTTGAGCCCGAGGGCGCGGCCACACGGCCATCAATTGAGGATCTTGTAGAGCGCGCTGCGCGGCTGGTCGACGGGGTGCGCGGCGTACACAACATCATTGTAAGCGCGGTCAAGGACAGCAACCGAAAGGAGGCTTCCCTTCACATACAGGTAAACAGGTCCGCAACGCTGGCGCAGGCACACGCGATATCAAATTCCGTCGAGGACTCGATCCGAAACCAGGTGCCCGAAATCCAGTCCACCACAGTGCATGTAGAACCATTCATGCCGGAACTCCTAGGCATCGAGCCAATATCTGACAAGGAAATGCAGGACTCTATTCGCGAGATCGTGGTTTCCTCAAGAGGCGTCAGGCGTGCCGGAAGGATTAACACCTACAGGACTGTCCAGGGCTCCATGAAGATTGACGTCGACTGCGTCTTTCAGTCAACGTCGGACGGCGCGCCGATAGACACCATTGAGCAGGTGCACCAGTACGTCTCTGATATCGAGGAGCGTATTTTGCAGAGGTTCCCCGGATCCATCGTCACAATACATGCCGAGCCGGAATAATTGGTAAGGTTTATCCAGCCAGGTCCGAAAGCTAGTATCGCGCAGGAATTGAGCATAGTAACTTCAAAGGCACTTGTCAAGCGGCTGATACCGCCAAGGTCGGCGTCATCAAGAAAGGGGGACAATGGCACCGTGCTTGTGGCGGGCGGAAGCAGGTATTACCACGGCGCCCCAACTCTCGCATCAATGGCCGCCCTTCGAACCGGGGCGGACCTAGTTTACACGGCAGTTCCAAGGTCAATAACTACAGAGGTCAGATGCCATTCTCCAGCCCTTATCGCTCTCCCGCTGCCGGACGACAAGCTCACGGTCGGCTCCGCAGGCAGGCTGAGCGCGATGCTGCCAAAAAAGTGTGACTCGGCGGCCATCGGGATGGGCATGAGCATTGCAAGGCCGGAGGCGATTGTCGCGCTGGTAAGAAAGTTGCGCGAAGCAGAGACTCGGCTCCTCCTTGATGCTTCGGCGCTTGTCCCCGAAGTCCTCGAAGAGGTGAAGGGTACGGGATGCGTCGTGACCCCCCATGCGGGCGAGTTCAAGAGGCTTTTTGGAGTGTCTCCCGGCGACGGCGAGGACCAGAGGATCAAGACCGCAAGCGAAATGGCAAGAAAGCATGACGTGACCATCCTGCTTAAGGGCCCTTCGGACGTCATTTGCGACCAGTCACGCGTCGGATTAAACAGGATCCACAACAGCGCAATGACAGTTGGGGGAACTGGCGATGTTCTGTCAGGAGTTGTCGCAGGCCTGCTGGCGAAAAAAATGTCGCCCTTTGACGCTGCTCTTGCGGGCGCCTACGTAAACGGCGCTGCAGGTAACCTCGCATTTGCAAAAGTTGGCCTCCACATGATTGCAACAGACCTTGTGGACTTTATGGCCGAAGCGTTCAAGCCCTTTGACGTTATCAAGAGCCAGTGATGTCCTGGACCTTCTCATTCGCCTGGCCGGCGCCCCTTTCCAGCTGCATCTTTGAGAGGTAGGAGCTTACTGCACTTGAAATCTCGTTTATCGCCTCCGAGTCGCCGTTTGGTGCGTCCTTCGGGATGATCCTGAGGAATCCTCCTGCCGCTCCCGCATGTCCGCCGCCCTCTTTGAATTCACGGGCCAGCTTGCTGCAGTCAATGGCTGATGCCTTTTCAGAATTTGGTACGTCCTTCCTGCGGAGGCTGACCTTGCCGTCATCGGTATAGGCGGCTGCAATGTCGATTTCCGTCTGGTCCATGACCCGGCCAAGAAGGATTGACCTGCTGACAAACGAGTCGGCCTTGACTATGGCCACGCCGAACATCAGATTTCCGATAGCAAACTGTCTTATGGCAAGCGACTTTACGGATCGCTCGATGGACTCGTCGATAAGGCGAGCCGATTCAATAATGTCTTCCTGCATCGCGTAATTCCAAAAGATGCCCTTCGTAATGTTCTCAAGTATCACGCTATGCAGCCTGCCGCGGAGCTCAGGCAGACCGACGTAATACGATATGAGAGGCGTCAGCGGAGGGATGGGGAACTTTGTAGTGTCTGGAAAGTCTGTTCTGCGGGCAATGGCGGCAAGCTGCAGCGAAAGCGAGTCAGTGCTCTTGAACCGATCCACACACAGCTCGGCGGTACATTTCTTGTCGCCGTTGTTGCAGAGAACAACCTCGCACCACTTCCTGATTTCGGCGTGCTCCTGCTCGGGCCAGATGTGATGGTCTATCCAGATGCACCGCCAATTGTTCTGAGACGCCATCTGCAGGGCGTCGATTACTGCGCCGGCAGATTCCGGGTTGGGCCCCATGTCTGCGATGATAATCGTCCCGGGCGCGCCGCCTGCGCGGATAAACGAGTATATCTTGTCCCGCACTGAAAGCATATTTTCAATGCCGTAGTTGGTCAGGACTATTTCCGGCGATCCAAATGCGAGCTTTAGAATCGCGGCCGAGAAGATGCCATCAACGTCCTGCTCGTGAGAAAATACCAGGGTATTGCTTTCGTTCACTATTTTTCAGACACAGTGCGTGTGAGGGATTGTTATTATAAGTTATAGCACCACGGGTGCTCAGAATAATCGAGCTAAACAACTTATACGTCTCGGCAGGCAATTACAGGTGCGCTTGGGCGCAACCACAACCTTTGCATACTATGCGCTGGAGTTCCTCTACTTTAGGCTCTTGAGCGACCCGGCCTTGAGAGACAAGAAGAATCGGTTCCTGGTAAGGCTAGGCAAGCGCACCAGTTGATGTGCAACCACTTCCAACCATAACAAGCAAGTGCTACCATTTCCTGTTTCCAGCCCTCTTGGCGAAGTAACAAAATAAATGAGAGCAATACGCGCTGTCTGGGATATGTCTGAACCTCTTGCTGAAAGCAGTTTTGTGACTTTTGAGGAATTCTCGAAGGTCAAATTCGTGATGGGCAAGATTATCTCGGCGGAAAGCATACCGGGCATGAAGAAGGTGCTAAAAGCGACAGTAGACATTGGCACGGAGAAGCGGCAGATTGCAGTGGGCGTGGCGCAGTATTACAAGCCGGAAGAGGTGGTCGGAAGGACCGTGGTGGTATGTGCAAACCTTGAGCCCAAGAAAATAGGTGGAATTATCTCGTCCGGCATGTTACTGTCGGCCGACGGGCCGGAGGGCAGACCCATTTTTCTCACTGCTTCCGAGGATGTCGTCCCCGGCGCGCAGATTAGATAGGCCTCCAGCAGAGAACGAAAGTGACGGGCAGGCTGGAGATTAGCCGCTGCCGGGCCCGTGCTTCGGCGGCTCCTTCTTTTTGAGCACTTCGTCGAGCACCGACTCGTACTGTGCATCGAGCGGCTTGGTATCCACGGGGATTTTTTCAATCCGAGAAAACGCCCCGATGATGCTTTTGGCGGCGAGCGGCTGCGGGACACTTGTCTCAGAGATTTCGCCAAAAAGACCAATTCCGTCAATGCCCCTGTCTGCCGCAAGGCCAAGAATAAGGCCATTGAACCATGTAATGGTCGATATCTCGTTTCCGATAGGCTCTATCCCGGACTCGCTCAGGACGACCGCGAGCTCTTTTCTGTTTACGGCGCCGCATACCCTGGGCGCGCCGGTGAGGTTTTCCCGCAGGTATCCGCCAGCAGAATAGACCCTTGTCACGTTTCCCATCGACTGCACTGTGTCAAGCAGTGCGTTGCAAAGCCTGTAAAGTTCTGTAGCATCCTGAGGCTGAGACGCGCCTGAAAAAATCAGCAGACTGGCCCGCTCATGATAATGAAGCGTGTACGAGTCCGTGACTGACTTTACAACCCCATCGGAATATGATACCCAGGGCTTGTCGCCGGAAAGGAACTCTGCCACCGGCTTTGCCCGGAGGTGCAGCGCCAAATATGAGGAGACGATGCCGCCTACGCGGCCCATATCCGGAAGGGAGGCGACGAGCCTGCAGTCGCCGGCTGCGATTTTTTGAAGTGTTTCAATCCTTATTGTCATTTTTACCAAGCCCGTTTATCTGCGACAAGAACGCGCAGACCGAGGTGTAGTCAAGGTCGGAGTACCCGCTATTATTTGCAGCCCGGAACATCTGCTCGGCAAGCGCTGCGTTTGGAATGCTGACCCCCGCGTCCCGCGCTGCGCCGACTGCAAGCGAAATGTCTTTCAACATATTCTTCAGATGAAAGGAAGGCGAGAAATCCCACGCTACCATCTTGGGACCCTTGCCCTCGGACAGCCCGGTTTTGAAGTATGTGGAATTTAGCACGTTTATGAAATGTGCCGGATCAAGGCCGCTTGCTTTGACAAGGTTGATTCCTTCAGAAACCGCAACTGCAATTAGCGCGATGTTGAGGTTCAAGGCGAGCTTTAGCACGTTTGCATCACCGTTCTTGGCACCAATGTAAAAGTGCCTGCTTCCAATCGCTGCAATAACAGGTTTCGCCTTTTCATATGCGGCCATGCTTCCAGATATCATTGGAACAAGTTTCCCTTCCTTGGCAGCGGCAGGACCGCCCATTACGGGACTCGAAAGCATGTCGATTCCGTGCTCCCGAAGTTCCTGTGCGCATTCTTCGGACTCCCTCGGCGAGATGGTGCTCGCATCAATGACAACAAGTCCTGCTCTTTTAGAAGAAGCAATGCCAGGTTTTGTCCGATCGCCAAAGAGCACGCCGCGAACGGCTTTGTAATCGGTAACGCAGGTAAGTACAATCTCGCACGAGTCGGCCAGATCCTGTGGGCTTTTTGCCCAGATAACATTCTTTGAAGCATCAAGATTCTTTTTGGTGCGGTTGTAAACGGCTCTGAGCATACCCGCCTGATCTAGCCTGCTGGCAATGCCGGAACCCATCAATCCTAGCCCCGCAACGCCAACGTATTGTTGCATCGGGCTAACGGGAAGTTGCAGGCAATAAAAAGTTAGGCTGCAATCTAGGCGCGAGACCCCCTCCCCCAACGGTGTTCCCGGACTTAAAAGCGGCGGTGTCTTGACCGGGACATTGAAAAAATTATCGCTATTCGCTCCACTGGTTGAAAAACCGGCTCCTAAACAAAGGCTTTGGTATTCCAACTCTCCGCAGATACTGGAGAAGGAAAGCAAATCCCTTATCCACCCATTTATTTTCAACAAATACCGTGGCCTTTCAATTAACCCGTACAAGGGCTGCCACCACAGATGCGCCTACTGCTATGCAACCTACGAGTGGTCGCCGGAATTCTATGACACTGTGTATGCAAAGAGCAACGCCGCGCAAGTGCTCGACGAGCAGCTCGCAGGCTGGAAATCAGACCAAATCGGGCCTGTCATGGTTGGTTCCGCGACAGACGCATACCAGCCCGCCGAAGTGCGCTACGGCCTCACGAGGGAATGCCTCAGGGTATTGCAGAGGCACAACGTGCCTTACTATGTCTTTACAAAGTCCACCTCAATCCTCCGCGACCTTGAATTGCACGCAGGCTACTCGGATAATTGCGCGATCATCTGGTCTATAACGACCTGCGAAGAGCGATTGCGGAGGGTGCTGGAGCCGGGCACTCCCCCAGCATCGAAAATGTTCAAAGTCATTTCAGAATTTGCGCGCAGGGGTGTCGCCTGCGGCATCAATGTTGATCCCATCATGCCGCTAATAACGGACTCGGCCGCGAATTTTGAGCAGATAATCCGTGGGGCCAAAGATGCAGGCGCGCGCCACGTCTTCGGTTCTATCCTTCGAATGCGACCTGACATCTGGGACAGGATGAAGTCTGCCCTTGCCATGCTTGGCGTAAGCGACTTTGAGCCGAGGTACATGCAGATCTACGGCATTACACCCGAGCTTGATTCCAGCAAATACTGGGTGGCAGGCGACACATACCAGCGGCGAGTTATCGATCAGTTCTACCGCATCGTCCGCGCAGCTGGCCTTAGCTCAGAGTTTCCAAAGCACATGGGCCCAAGGCAACTGAGGCGGCCAAAAATGGGACAGACGGCGCTTGCTGACTTTGCCTGCTAGGGTAGGCCAGCCGCGCTATCGATCTAAGGTTTGCTCAGACTGGAAGATACTCTCGCACTCGCAGTGTCCGTCGATTCTGACCTGACGCCCGCACCTTGGACACACGCTGAGCGGCGTCTGGCCCTGCAACTGGACCTCTTCAGTGGAGGCCATCATGGTTATGGAATTATGGTCGAACAAGGATATAAGATTTTAGGTTTGTAATTAAATGCTGTCAGTATTGCAGCATTTATTAAAGTTTCATCGTGGTTATTACAAGTTACCGCCTGCTTTACCCAAATTTTCAGTCTTTCTACTCTTAATAGCGCGGCTACAGGATTCAAAGTCGGTGGAGCAAAGAAATCCCTACCCGACCGTCGACATGATACTGGAGCGCGACGGAAGGATACTGACAATCAAGAGAAAGAAAGAACCGTTCAAGGACCAGCTGGCGCTTCCAGGCGGATTTATCGAAGCGGGCGAAACGGCCGAGGACGCGGCACGGCGGGAGGCAAGCGAGGAGACATCCCTGGAGGTCGAACCCATCGATGTTCTCGGCGTTTACTCGGACCCAAAGCGCGACCCTCGAGCCCACTCGATGTCCGTGGTGTTCATCTGCATTATTGTCGGCGGCGAACTTCAGGCCGGCGACGACGCCGCGGCCGCAGAATGGATTCCGCTTGACAGGATCCCTTCTTCAAAGCTTGCATTCGACCACTCGACGATTCTTGCCGACTATGTAAAGTGGAAGAGTTCGGGCGGAACCTTCTGGTCGACAAAGCGCCGGTAGCTGTGACCGGATTTTCTGATCCTTGCTAACTAATATAGCGCGCTACCACGGATACGTTTGTTGCAATCAGACGCAAGAATCAGAGTTCTCGGGGTAAGCTCGAGCATGCGCGCAAGGTCCTACAGCAAGCAGGCCCTTGAAATCGTCCTTGAGCATGCCCGCAAGGCGGGCGCGGAGGCGCACTTGCTGGACCTAAGGCAGGCGGCAGTGCCGATTTATGTTCCAGACGTCAGCGAGTACAATTCCAAGGACCTTGACGCGGTCACGCTGGAAGTGGAACGCGCAGACGCGTTCGTCCTTGCCACGCCGGATTATCACGGCTCCATGTCGGGCGCTATGAAGAACTTTCTTGACCACTACTGGCACGAATTTGCAGGTAAGCTGTTTGGATATGTGGTGGCATCGCACGAGAAGGGCCTCACTGTAATGGACCACATGCGAACAGCGGTGCGGCAGTGCTACGGCTGGAGCATGCCATATGGCGTCTCGCTCAACAGCGAGCAAGATTTTGCAAATGGTTCACCAAACGAGAAGCTTGCAAAGCGACTCGGGATGCTGGGCAGGGACCTTACCGTATACGGGAAGGTGCTGAGGTCCCAGTTTGCCGCAGACTTTGCGAGCACCGAACAGGACACCTTTGTGGCAAGGTTCCGCTAGCCCGTAAAAGCTTGCGCGTGCCTCTCGCCACATCCATCGGTGATGGTCGAAATTATTATTGAGACGGTAGTCCTCCATAATCCGACAAATGCCGCATGTCGGGGCCTTCTCAAGCATGGTTTTTCTTAAGGTTTTATACTCTCGGGTTCGGAGCAAAACTGCTTGTTAGGCAGCATTGTCTTGGAGTTCGAAGATCTGCTGTTGTATATCAAGCAGGCGCTCGGGCTTGAAAGGAAAGAGACAGTAGTCCTTGAGCTAAAGCTGGGTTCCGCGGCTCCAAAGCAAATGACGGAAAACAGGGCAGGCCCACTGGCAACACGGGGGCAGGTATCAAATCCGCTCCCAAATTCGTTGCTCGAGCAGTGCAGGAGGCTTCCCACTTTTCAATCAGCATTTGAACTGAACATTCTCGAGCTTGCGGCAGACGGGAACATCAGGTTTACAAAAGGCTTTTTTATCGACGCCCTCTTGGAGGCAAAATCAGCAGGTACGAAAGAGGAGGTCATAGAGCGCGTGCTCACCAGGTACGGCGGAGAACGACTGGGACCGATTGTCAAGTACGCCGTCCTGTCCGGCGCGATGGACAGTTCGCGATATGACCGCGACTTTCTCGAAGGGGCCGCAAGGGAATGGCGCAGGAACCAACCAAGAGTGCGTGCCGCGCAATCAAGGAGCAGCACTCACTAGTCAGATGCACTAGAAGTCGTCTGATAATTACAATGTTATCGCTAACGCTGTATGGATTTGACAGACCAGCAGTGGATGAATGGTAATCCAGGCACTGTTGCCATCTCCCTACAAACGGCCTGCTTGCAAAGGCAGGCGGTGCCGTGGCTCCGGACAGGCATTGGAAGGCGTACTTTGGTATTGCGTACCGGTGCTCCATGGCGTGACTTTCAAAAAGATAGGTACAGTCCGTTTCAGACGTGTCATCGCAGGTTCCCAGCAATGGGTTTATTCAAGAGTATTTGAATAGGTACTTCAGGCGTTGGCCATGGAATTGTTAAAGCATGGCATACTGGACCTGTCAGAATGCTACATTATTGATGGCACGATTGTACAGTCCTAGCTTTAGGCGTTACCTTTGGTCGCGAAGCCGTAAGGATACATTTCTTTTAATTTGACTAAATTCAAATTTGAATTAATCTCTAAAGAAAGATCGGCTACGAAAATAAAAAAAGAAAAGAGAAAGAAGACCCTACGGACACGGGGTCGTTATCGGATTGCCTGTCAGCGTTCCGCCGTTGTTGTACGCAGATCCGCAGTGTACTTCGAGTGTTCCACCATTGTTGATTGTAGCTCCTGCATTGTTGTCTATTGTTCCGCCCGAGAGGTCATAGAGTATGGCACCCGAGTTATTGTTAATGGTAGAGCCGTACAAGTTGGCTATAATCCCGAGGGAGTTGACATCGATTGTGTGGTTGTTGTTGATAACGCCACCGTGCTGGTTTATGAAGACGCCGCCAATAGTAAACGGCACGTCGGCGCCATTATTGTTGTTGAAATTACCCCTGTTCAGAATTGTGCCCTGCTGGTAGAATATGTAGCCATTGGTGATGTTTGCGCCAGCGTTGTTGTATATTATGCCGTCATTGGTGTTGACGAAGTGGAAGTAATTGAAGACAAGCCCGCCGGAGAGGTTGTTAATCGTACCCGTGTTGTAAAACGTCGCAGAGTCGCCCGGATAGCCTACTGTGTCTGTAAATGTGCCGGCGTTGTTCATTACGGCGCCATAAAAGTTGTAAATGACTGTACCAAGGCTGATCTTGACCATACCGTGTGCATGGTTGCTTATAGTTCCATAGTTGTACAAGTTACTATAGTATGCATCTGATTTTATCATACGATAGTTGCTGATAGCCCCACCAGCAGTATTGTTCAGAATACCAAAAGTTATGCTGCCACGGTTGAGGATAATGCCGTTGTTCATTATTGTTCCCAAGCTGCTAGGCTGAGCGCCGGACCCGGCGAAGTTATTACCAATAACGCCCGTGGCTGTTAATGACAACGTTACGCCTGAATCAACTGTTAGCAAATCGCCCAGACTTTGAGTTAGGGTTTTTGAGAAGGTACATGTTGTCCCGAAAAACGTTCCCCCGATTGCCGCGCAGCCACCTTTAGAGTCGCCTGGTGCAATTTCATACGATGAAGACGCGTATGCCGGAGTTGGCAAACCTAAATTGCTGGGCAAGAAGGTCTGCTTCTGTGTCGCCATGGATCCAATTGGAAGAAGCAGTGTCACGGCAATTGCTGCGACCGCGTACAACCGGACTCCGTGAAATCTTTGAGGTTGGTTCGACGAATCCGCAAGTGCTCTATTTTTTTTGCCGCTGTTTGTGGGAGCGGCCCGCTTATCGAACGCTCTTCCTAACATCAGCTACTGTGATTTTAACTATTATAAAACGTACTAGTGGAGTTGCCTAGCGAATTCTATTAGAACTCATCCCATAAACGGCAAATCAGCGCTTTTTGACCTTCCTGTCCTGACTATTCGTTGAGACAAGCTTTTTGCCGCCGTAATAATCCACAGCCACGGACTTGACCGACGAGCAGTGGTCGATCCTCAAGCCGTTAATCCCCGAGCCAAAGAGGCGCGTCGATGGCGAGGGCAGGCCATGGCGCGACTCCAGAGAAGTAATGAATGGCATTTTATGGATACTTCGTACAGGAACGTGCTGGTACGATTTGCCAGACCGTTATCCGCCATACCAGACATGCCATCGCAGGTTCCAGCAGCGAGTTAGAGCTGGCGTATTTGAGATGGTACTTCAGGCATTGGCTGCCGACCTGAGAGAGCGCGGCGGTGTCGATTTATCAGAATGCTACATTGATGGCATGTTTATCGTGGCTAAAAAAGGGGAAGGTGTGTTGGAGCGACCAAGCGCGGCAAAGTTACGAAGCTCATGGCAGTGGCAGACAATTTTGGCGTTCCTATCGCCGTATGCGTTGCGTCTGCTTCGCAGCATGAAGTCACCATTGTTGAAGAGACTGTCACCCAGTGTTTTGTCTCTGATGAATATCCTGCGCGTCTGATTGGCGATATAGAGGTGTTTGTGAGATGGGTTCTAGTCAAACTCGTAAAATAATGTGGGCGCAGACTGTCCGGCGCGAGTGCGATACCGCACAAAACTTGGCCGCTAAAATTTTGAAACCTGCAAATCCGCCGTTAGTAAAAATCCAAAAAAGAAAAGAGAGGAGCTAGCGATCCCGCGATTCGCTCATTAGCTGCGCCAGCTTTTGACGCATTTCCTGTTCTGCTGCCGAGCCCTGTGCCATTCCCATCCACTGCTTTGTCATAGCGTCGAAAACGGCCTGAGCTGCCTTGTCGGTCGTGTCGCCCCAGGCTTCCGCCATCTTTTTCTTGATTGCGTCCTTGTGGTATTCCATCAGGGCTTCAAAGAAGGCCTTTTGCCACATCTTTACAGACATTTCCATCGGGTTTGGCATGCCCCGGCCGTGCATGTTCTGACACATATGGCAGTGTTCGGTGCCCATTCCGTGGCATGAGCACTTGCAGCCGTATCCTTCCATCTTGTTGTGTTCTTCCAATCATTGTCACCTAGTGCAAGTTGGTGAAAAAAGGTAACTATTATACCCGGCAGTAAGCAAAATGCTATCGACTGAAGAAGAGGTAACTTGCAAGACAGCGAATCACCATGGGCGGATGCAAACTTGTTGCGCTGTCCCATAAACAACACGTTTAGGATAATTGGCAAGAAATTCACGGTGCTTATCCTGCGCAACATGATGCACCTCGGCCATACCAGGTTCAGCCAGCTGCTCGATTCGATAGAGGAAATAAACTCAAAGACGCTGTCGGCGCGCCTGAAGGAAATGGAGTCGGAAGGGCTTGTCGAGCGAAAGGTCTACAGCGAGAGCCCCGTGCGCATTGAATACACGCTGACTCAGAAGGGAAGGGCGCTTCGGCCCGTCCTCGAACAGATGGCGCTTTTCTCGATGCAGTATTATGCAGGCGAAATATTTGCAGATGGCAAGCAGCGAAAACTCAGAGAGGTCTTTGGGCGGAATTAGCGCCGGGGTTTGATAGAGCATTAATATCATGCGAGCGGCCAGAGCAGTTTCGTGAAAGTCGGAATTTTTCTCCCGCAGATAGGGCAGGCGGCAACGAAGAGCAATGTACTGAAAGTAGCCAAGGAAAGCGAAAACAGAAACCTTGACTCGCTCTGGGTCCTTGAAAGGATGCTTGCGCCGGTAAACCCAAGGACGCCGTACGTAGCGTCACCTGATGGCAAGCTACCCGCGGACTACCAGACGGTCTTTGATCCCCTCGACCTGCTGCACTTTGTCGCGGGCCAGACTTCGCATGTTATGCTAGGAACGTCAGTAATTGACATGCCGTTTCACAATCCTGTCATGCTGGGAAGGAGGTTTGCCACGCTCGACGTTCTGTCGGACGGCAGGGCGATAGCCGGCCTCGGCCTTGGCTGGTCCAAGGACGAGTACGAGGCCGCAAACGTTCCTTTCGAAAAGAAGGGCGCGCGCGGAGACGAATTTGTCCAGGCGCTGAAAAAAGTCTGGACGGACGATGTTGTCGAGTTCTCCGGTCAGTACTACAAAATTGCGGCCTCGAAGATCGGCCCAAAACCTGTCCAAAAGCCCCATCTGCCCATGCTGCTTGGAGGCTTTACCCCAAAGACGTTTGAGCGAATAGCCAAGTACGCGGACGGCTGGATTGGAGTTGCGGCCATGCCCCTGCCCCAGCTTGAGCAGATAATTTCCGGTCTCAGAGCAGCCGCTGCGGCTGCGGGCAAGAAGACAAGGGTATTTTTGCTTGCCTACCCTTACGTCGGCGAGGCAAAGGTGCCGGAGGAGACGCGCGCCCCTCTCACTGGCACTGTTCAGCAGGTGGGAACGGATATTGAAAAGATAAGGGAGATGGGAGTGGAGCACCTCGTCCTCGCAGTCAATGCCTTCACACCTTTCATGCGCGATGCTTCAGCGTATGTCGACCTGACTGCACAGCTGGCACACCACGCCAGATAATACATGCTTTGATTCTGGCCATCAGGGCCACCGCCCCATCTGTGGTTTCTGATCTGCTGGGTGGTTCCCGGGACACCAGTACAGGGTGCTTATTGATTTGCACTCTTCGCACTTGTTGGCAGTTGTCCTGTTGTGATCCGGCTTTGTGCCTGGACAAGGCTCAAGCCGCAGCGCCGGGTATCCGTCCGGCGCCGCGTCGGCATAGTTTGTCCAGCCGCAGTAGATGCACACAAATGCGTTAGCGCTGGGCTTGGCGCTGCTCATAATATAATGATGCACCAGGCAGGCGGATAAAAAAGTTCTATCCAGAATGGAGCATTATGGGCGCTCCAGTAGGAGACATTTATCCCCCTATTTCCGCAATCTGTCCCGCGTAAGTTCTTCAAATAGGCTGCCGACGTAATAGTGATTCTTTAGGAGCCTGTGCAGGTTCTGCCCCAGCTCGGTCTTGCGATAGGTCTGGCGGCCGTTTGCATCCAGCAATTCAACGAGCCCCCATTCGCCACACAATTTATTCTCCCATCGCCGGAGGTTTTCTTCATTGCCAGCTATGTTGTAGAAAGCCATCCTTGAGCACTGGCCGCCGCCCTCGTCAATTGCATCCAGGTACCGCAGAATCCTTGTAAAGTTGGCCGCGGGCAAGTGCCTTACTCCAGTCTATCTGCCTTTTCAAATAGGGGTGCGTACTTTTTCCGCAGCTTGAAGAACTTTGAAAAGCCCTTTGCAGCGATCGCAAAAAGCATCGCTGCGGTTATCCCCTCCGCGAGGATTATCAGGCCGCCCTCGCTTGAAATCGCTGGCGCAGAGTAAATCCTGTACGATGCAAGAGCATGAAGTAACAAAAAGCCTCCTGCTGCAATGTTAGCGCCTGCTGCCTCGCTCCACATCCTCACGCCACCCTTCAGGTCCTGCACGATGGTCTTGGCATCGCCTTTCAGAGCATCGTAAATGTCTGAGAGATTGCTGACATCGTCATCGCGTTCTGCCATGGCCAAGGTTCTCTGCTGCGGGATATAGCATTTAGTCTAGATGCTGTCTAGGGCGGGACGTCTACAGGGCTGCATGGTTTGGAGATCCATTCAGTCCCGGTCTGACAGTATAATCAACCGCCGCCCCACAGAGGGCAACAATTCCCCGGGTTCCCAAAATCGACTAGCTCGCGCCAAAGCGTCGTGGCTTGCGGCTCCAGAAACAAGAGGATGTAATTTAGACTGATTGAACGCGGCTAAGAGATCCCCGAATTTCTTCCGCGGAATAAAGATGGATAAATACAACGTAGACTAATCCGAAGCCGTGACAAGGGTAGAGCACTACAAGGGCCTGCATACCGACCTTGACAGCCTTTATCAGCACATCAAAGAAGAACTGCAAAAGGAAAAGAAGCTAAAGATGGCGGCGGAATTTAAAGGAGAGATGAACGGGCAGCCCTTGAGGAGCATCACGGCAGTAAATGGCTCTCCCACGGTCCTCGCGGGTGCGCTTCGCGAGATTACGATCTCTATTCTCGGAAATACCGATGATTACGCAGTAGAGGTTGGATCCGGCTCTTGGTTTGAAAGCCTCTTGATTCCCGGCGCGACGGGATTTGTGGTTGGCGGACCGCTGGGTGCTGCGGGCGGGGTTGCGGTAGGAGCCGTCATGGCGTATGAATACGAGCGACATATCTGGAAGAGAATCAAGGATGTAATACAGGTCCAGAGTGGAAAGCCGCTCAATACGGGGTCGGTTGACCACTACGGAAAGTGATCTTCTGGTCTATTGGCGATCATTCGGAATTACATACGATTCGTCGGCCACTTGTTCGCTGACGAACCCGGCGGTGTAATTACGCGTATGATTTTGATATCAAAAATTATACTCAGGGAAAGGGGCGTTTGATGAGAAGGCAACCATGCAAGACTAGCATGATTGTTATTCCCCTTTCCCGCGATTTTGTCTCAAGCGGATTAGATAAGGCTGCCTTAACCTTGTTACCTCGTCGATCGTAGGCGATGAGTATCGTTGCCTTGCTCGCTCTGTCTTTAAGGAAATGAACGACAAAGCCTACGATTCCGGTCTTACTTCGTCGATAACTTGAAGTACTTACCTTAAAATTGAATCTTATATCGAATAAGATTTGGGCAATAGGTCTAGCAGCTGCAGTAGCCATAGGTGTTTTGCTTCTAGTTACCAGTGAATCCCAAACATCATCACCTGTCGAAACAGATGGGAATCTGACCAATCAATCAAATCTGCCAATAGTCGTACAATCGAAGAATCAAACGGGCACCACTCCATTGGCCGCAAACGAGACTCAAGCTATACCTCATATCGGTCAATTCATTACCGCAAATTACGCATACACGATGATCCCTGATAAGTTTTTCAACCCTGGACAAAAGCAGTACAAGGACAGCTATCTGCGAATTTATCCTCCGCAATTTGAATACTTGAAGTTCACTGGCAACGTCACTGCACCTCGTCATCCTAAACCATTTGAGAGCGAATTCGGCCTGAATGCTACAAGTGGAATCTGGATTCAAAACAAGACCTATCCCGCGTTCGGCGTATACAGCGCAGACCTGAACAGCACCACAATTCAGAAGTTTCAATATACCGCGACTTTCGATGAATATCGGGGACATCTTTTCGTGAACTCTACTGAAAGCAGGTACGTTTGGGCCGTGATACCAACACCCGCCGGACCGGGAGAAAACACTTTCTATGTTGATGCGCGAACTGGGCAGGTGATCGGATTCTTTGCCTTTTGTCGCGCACCCCTTTGCCCCATATGCGTTGTACAGGGAATTTATCTACGTATGGATGTACTTGGATTCAATACCACGAATACAAACTAGTGTTAAGCACGCAAGTTTTGAACCAATACACCTCGTCTAGCGCTATTGTAAGACAGCAACCGCATTGCAGCAAGAGCAACCGAAATGCAGCCGAACTACAGTGCAAGTTCTGTTGCAAACAAGGGAGCTGCAATAGCGCGTTGCATGTCGGGAGTTGGCGTTGCACCGCGAGAGGGAGCAGGCATCAATCTGAATCTTGGAGAGAACAAGACCGAGAACTTGATGCGCCAAGCGGCAATTCATGCGAGAGGTACGGCACAAGCCAGTAGTTAAAGGTCCAGGAATCAAGGTCAGCGAAGTGCAAGTCTTGCACGAAGGTGACTGCATAAAGGTTAAAGCGCGGTCATGGCTTGAACGCAAAGATTGAATTGAGATTAACGACATCGCAAGAGTACAAGTGTTCAGCTGGCTATCTAATGGAAAGAATAGTTGCTGGATCAAACCAACAATCTAGACAGGCAACTAAGTCGCATTTGCTTAAATAATAACTTCAATCCCAAAGATGTCAATGCGACCATGGCTAGTAATAGTCATTCCTATTGTAGTCGTTGTAATTGGTGTCTCAATCTTTGTATGGGCAATTGCTTTGCAGCCTCCGTACATTTACCTAGACTCGCGGGTGACTAGCTACCATGTCAGAGTTATTGCATGGCCTGATTTTTACATAAAGAACTTGACAGATAGTCATTCAAAGGTTATCGATACGTTCATGCCAATTGATGACAATCAACTGAGTTCATCAGCAGCTCTCAAAGACCTTCTGGCGCAAGCAATAGTCAACGCAAATCAGAACCGAAAACCTTATTCAGCAGGTGACACGGGTACCGCTAGCCAGACAATGAATGCTGATGAATTAAAACAAATGATTTATGCAGTTGGAGGTCTGTCCAAGTTTCAATTCTACAAGCCTAGTTTGAACGAAGGAACAAACCTAATCTACAACAGAACTTACTTTAGCATTGCAATTTACCCTCCGTTTGAATAACTCCCGTATTCCAACAAAACCTCCCTACGTGCAACACGTCAGGAAAACTCCCGCTTTCGCAACAGAACTACAGTGCAAAATATATATAAAACATAACACCGTTATAATCCATACATGACCACAGCAGAAGACCTGAACATGGACTATACCAAGTATGACTTCAAGGATCCAACCGCGATCTATGTCTACTTGAGCAAGAAGGGCTTGTCTCGTGGAACCGTTGAAGAGATTAGCAAAATGAAGGGCGAGCCCGACTGGATGCGGGACTTTAGACTCAGGTCGTATGAGGTCTTTATGAAAAAACCAATGCCCCAGTGGGGAGGCGACTTGAATAGGATTGATTTTCAAAATATCTACTATTACGCCAAGGCTGCTGAAAAGCAGAGCAAGAACTGGGACGACGTCCCCGAGTCGGTGCGAAATACCTTTGAAAAACTGGGCATCCCCGAAGCCGAGCGCAAGTTCCTTGCGGGAGTAGGCGCCCAGTACGAGTCAGAGGTCGTCTACCACAACCTTCACGAGGACCTGCAGAAAAAGGGCGTTATCTTTGTCGATACCGACTCTGCAATCAAGGAATATCCCGAGATTGTCAAGAAGCACTTTGGCAAGGTCATTCCACCAGAAGACAACAAGTTTGCCGCCCTCAACAGTGCGGTGTGGTCTGGCGGCTCGTTCATTTACGTACCTCCAAACGTCAAGATTGACCTGCCGCTGCAGGCTTACTTTAGAATCAACGCCGAGAACATCGGACAGTTTGAGAGGACACTTATCATTGCAGACGAGGGCGCCGAAGTCCACTACATAGAGGGCTGCACCGCTCCAGTATACACCACAGAGTCGCTCCACTCTGCAGTGGTAGAGCTCATTGCAAAGAAGGGCGCCAAGATAAGATACACTACAATCCAGAACTGGAGCAAGGACGTCTACAACCTGGTGACCAAGCGCGCGTACGCGTACGAGAACGCAAAGGTCGAGTGGATTGACGGCAACCTTGGAAGCAGGCTCACAATGAAGTATCCGGGCGTGTACCTGCTTGGCAAGGGCGCTCATGCAGAAGTAGTCTCGGTGGCGTTTGCAGGAAAGGACCAGCACCAGGATGCAGGTGCAAAGGCGGTCCACCTTGCACCAAATACGACTTCGAGGATAACCAGCAAGTCGGTCAGCAAGGACTCTGGCAGGACCACCTACAGGGGACTGCTGCACGTTGGCAAGGGCGCGACCGGCGTCAAGTCAAACGTCAGATGCGACGCGCTGCTGCTAGACGAGCGGTCAAGGACCGACACTTACCCGTACATCGAGGTCAACGAGGACGACGCGACTATCACCCACGAGGCCACTGTCGGCAAGATAGGCGAGGACCAGATATTCTACCTGATGAGCAGGGGCTACTCCGAGTCCGACGCGCTGTCCATGATTGTCGGGGGCTTTATGGAGCCGTTTACAAAGGAGCTGCCGATGGAATACGCGGTAGAGCTAAACAGACTCGTAAAGATGGAAATGGAAGGCTCCGTCGGCTAGCCTCCTCTTTTTGTTAACACCGGTGAAAGTCACCAATGAGCAAATCCATTTCTTCAAGTCTTTCAGACATTTCAGAATCGTACATCAGCTCTGTTTCCAAAAACTCGGGCGAGCCGTCATGGATGCTGGATCAGAGGCTCGAAGCGTTTTCCAAGTTCGCCTCCCTTCCCCTTGAGGTATCGCCGCTTTATTCAAAATATTCTGACGCAAACAGGATCAAGCCGCAGGGAGTCCGGTTTTCATTCTCAGAGGGCAGGCCCGCGCTTTCAGAGTACATGCAGGACAGGCTTGAGGAACTCGAGAAGGAAACCGGCATCATTAGCGTCGGATCCCACACTGTAAGCGTTTCGATTAGCGACAAACTAAGGTCGTCTGGCGTAATTGTATCATCACTCCAGGAAGCGCTCGTCAAAAACGGCGACCTGGTAAGGCGCTTCCTTGAGCGAGACCCGCTGAGCTATTCAGAGGACAAGTTCCTGGCGCTTGGCTCGGCCGCCTTTCAGACAGGCGCTTTTGTCTACATTCCGCGCGACGCGGTTGTCGAGGACCCCATAAGGATAATCAGCACGCTGGCAGGAGACGGCACATCGACATGCGCAAGAAACGTCATTGTCGCAGAGCCGGGATCCAAGGCCTCGGTGGTGCAGGAGGTCTATGCACCGGAAGTAAAGTCCGATTCTATGCAGCAGGGCAACTTTGAACTTATCCAGGCGCACGTTGGCGCAAACGCCAACCTTGAGATGATTAGCCTGCAGGCCATGGGTGGCGACTCGGTCAACGCGTGCAACAAGAAGGCGTTTGTAGGGCGAGACGGCAAGATGTCATGGTATGTCGGCGCGTTTGGCTCGATGCTGTCTCGCTACAAGACAGATAGCATCCTCAAGGAGGCCGGCGCCTCGGCAGAGGACGTCGAGATTGTCTTTGGCACCGGCACCCAGTCGTTTGACGTTTCCTCCAACCTTATCCACGTCGGACCTCACACCCGGGGAAGAGTGCTTGTCAAGTCCGTCATGAAGGACGTGTCCAAGTCGCTGTTCAAGGGCATGATAAAGATAGGCAAGGCCGGGAAGGGGTCCGAGTCTTACCTTGCAGGCCATGCAATCCTTCTTGACAGAGGCGCCAAGTCTGACGCGATTCCGGGGCTCGAAATAGAGACAAACGAGGTCAGGGCGACGCACTCGGCATCTGTCGCGCAGATGGACGAGAACCAGATCTATTACCTGTGCACAAGGGGCCTGAGCAGGGAGGGTGCAAAGAGGGAAATAGTCTCCGGCTTTCTCGAGCCGCTGTCGCGCAAGATGGGACCTACGATACGCGCTTGGGTCAACTATCTCATAGAGAACAAGTGGCTCGGAAAGCCACTGCTGCTCAAGACGGACGACGTCATGGCACAGATACTCGAGGTAGAGCGCAGCAGGTACCACGAGACTAGCGACATTTTCGAGAAGCACTACAAGTACAGGTAAGGCTAAAAGAAATGGCCCAGTGGATTCGCGTTGCCGATTCAAAGAGCGTCAAGGACGGCGATATGCTCGATTTTGACCATGGCGAGCGCAGGATTCTGATTACAAAGGTAAAGGGCAGGCTTTACGCCACCGACAGGATTTGCACTCACGCGTATGCCGACCTCTCAACAGGGATACTTAACGAGGACGAGCGCACCGTCACGTGTCCGCTGCACCTGTCTGCCTTCAAGCTGGACTCCGGGGTGCCTCAGAACCTCCCCGCGGAGCAGCCACTGAAGATTTACAATGTTAAAATACAGGACAACCAGATTTACGTTGAACTGGATTCTCTGACATGATGCAAAAGGGCGCGCTTGACATCAGGAAGATAAGGCAGGACTTTCCCATCCTAAAGCGCCAGGTCATGGGCGGCAAGCAGCTGGTCTATCTCGACAATGCTGCGACTACCCAGAAGCCGATTTCCGTAATCGAGGCTATACACGATTATTACATGAACTACAATTCCAATATCCACCGAGCGGTCCACCAGCTGGCAGAGGAGGCTACGGCCAGGTTCGAGGAAACCCGCAGCAAGGTTGCCAAGTTCATAAACGCAGAGTCGACAGATGAGATAATCTTTACCCGAAATGCGACAGAGGCAATCAACCTTGTCTCATACTCTTGGGGCAGGGCCAACATCAAGAAGAACGACCATGTCGTGATAAGCGAGATAGAGCACCACAGCAACATCGTGCCATGGCAGATACTCACCTCTGAAAAGGGCGCGGTTCTCGACTATGTCGGCGTTGACGACAGCGGCTACCTGAAAATGCCCGAGTACAGAAAGTTCCTCGAGGGCAAAACCAGGCTCATGTCACTGACGCACATGTCGAACGTTCTTGGCACCATTACACCCATAGAGAAGATAATCAAGCTGGCGCACGAAAAAAGAATTCCGGTGCTGGTTGACGGCGCGCAGTCCGTGCCCCACATGCCGGTCGACGTGAGGAAGATGGACTGCGACTTTATGGCGTTTTCCGCCCACAAGATGCTAGGGCCCACGGGCGTAGGCATACTTTATGTCAAGCGCGAGATACTGGAGGGCATGCAGCCTTTCATTGGCGGGGGCGACATGATAAAGGAAGTGCACAAGCACGACACCCGTTACAACGATCTTCCCTACAAGTTCGAGGGAGGCACGCCCAATATCGCCGATGTAATCGGATTCTCTGCAGCAATCGACTATCTCAACAAGCTGGGCATGGACCACGTGCGGGAGCACGAGATGGACATCACAAAGTACGCGATGGACAAGATAGGCGCTGTAAAGGGCGTTACTATTTACGGGCCGGAGGAGGTCAAGGACCGCGGCGGCGTCGTGTCGTTTAACCTGGGCGACATCCACCCGCACGATCTGGCCACCATAATGAACGACCACGGGATCGCCATAAGATCGGGCCACCACTGCGCGCAGGTGCTCATGGAAAGGCTCGATGTCGCCGCCACGTCCCGGGCAAGTTTTTATGTGTATAACACAAAGGAAGAGGTCGACATGCTTGCCAGCGCCCTCAACGACGCACGGAGGATGTTCAAGATATGAGCGACGACATTTACCGCGAAATCATACTGGATCACTACCGCAACCCGCGGAACAAGGGCAAGCTTTCCGGGGCTGACGTTAGCATACACGACAGCAATCCGCTGTGCGGCGACGAGATTGACATTCATCTGAAAATCGACGGCGACAAGATAAAGGATATCAAGTTTGAGGGGCGCGGCTGTGCAATCAGCCAGGCAAGCGCCTCGATGCTCACGGAGACTGTCATGGGCAAGCCCCTCAGCGCCGTGAGGGACTTTACAAAGGACGACCACCTGGAGAACATGGGTCTGACGACGCTCGGTCCGTCGAGGATCAAGTGCGCGCTGCTGTCGCTCAAGGTCCTAAAGCTGGCAATGGTCAGGTACTACAGCGACAAGGACCCGGCTTCCGCGAAAAAGTTCAACGAGGACTCGAAAGGTCTGTAGCAGGAAATGACAGTACCTGCATCCAAGGTAAGCGCGTCGGCGATAAGGGAGTTAATCTTTGCAAACTACAATGACACCGACGTGCGCTTTAGCAACGACGACCTGCTCGAACAACTGAACAGGCAGGAAAAGTACAGGAGGATGGACCTTGACGTCCTGGACTTTGAGGACGTACTGCTGGACCTTGAAAACTCGGGCATGCTGCGCGCAATTGCGCAGAACTTTAACACCCGCTATTTCCGGATATGGGACACCCTTGCGCCTGCAAGTTGCAAGAGCTGCGGCACCGAATCGTTCTTTTCAAATTCAGAGGAGTCGAAAAAGTGTCCCAAGTGCGGCACGGTTGTGTAGCAAAACGGACATCTACTCCGCTGAAAATCAACATTACAGGACGAGCAATCAGGCAGCTTTTCGTCGGGTAGAGCAAAACAATTAAAGTTTATTCATGCAAGAACCGGTCAGGCAATTGAGCGAGCATTCCGATTTCGCGCAGCCGGTTGTAGATTCACCTCCCTGGTTCTGGAAGGTGCGCACCGGCAGGTTCTTCCTCCTGCTCGCATCGTTTGCCGTTCTCGGCGCCCTCGTCGGCCTGGGCGTAACCTCTGTCCCGGACGACGCGGCCTCCCGCTATTTCAAGTCTATTGAGGGCAACCCGAATCTGGACATCGCGATGGTCGCAATTACGACGACGGGCGACGCGTCGTTTCTGGTAGTTGTAGGAATCGTGCTGACGGTAATCCGGCGGACCCGCAAGGCAGGCATGGTGTTTTTGATAGCCATTGTGGTCATTGCCGTAACGGTGATGTACATAAAACCGCTGGTGGGCAGGGCCGTTCCGCCGTATGACTACCAGCCCGCGATAAAACTGCCGAGCGGCACGATAGAGTCGGACAGTTTGGCACCATTTGCGGCCGGCTTTTCATTTCCGTCCGGCCACGCTGCACGCGCAACCGCACTGGCGTTTATTCTTGGCTTTGCGGCGTACCAGAGGTCGCACAAGGTTGCCTATGCCATCTGGGCTTTTCCGGTCATAATCGGCATTACCCGGGTTTACCTGTTGCAGCACTATCCAAGCGATATCGTCGGCGGAATGATTTTTGGCTTTATCATTTCAGTCGTGCTAGCAAGGACGATGAAACTCGAACAGCCGTTTAGCATGAACCGGTTCAAAAAGTCAGAGGGCAAGCGGACTCCAAGCCCGCCCTAGCCTACCTGCGCGAGGACTTCCGGCGAACTCAGGATCCAGCCGTAGTGCGACTCGTCATGTACGTACCTCACGTCTCGAATGTTCGGTATTATGTGCTTTTTTCGAAGCGCCAGCACAAACTCCCCCTGGAGCGTCAGGCCGAGCCTCTTTGCCTTGGACCCGACCCGCTCGCCGCGCGGAAGAAGTATCCTGTAGCTAAAGTCGTGCTGCGGGAAATGCTCCTCATAGCTTGATGCCATCCTGTCGGCAAGTTCCCTTACCTGCGAGAGCTCGGAAAGCGACACAGTCTCTAAAACCCGTACCGACGCGTACTTGCTGCTAGCCGACAAGAGACGCCTAGCACTTGAGCGAGCCCATCTATCACTGTTTCTTGGAGCTACTTGTAGCGGGCAGCCGCCTCGCCAAGGTGGCGTTGGAGAGTCGTGCTCCAGTCCTCAAAGCCCTCAGGCCCGTCCGGGTAGTTGTAATAGTGGCTGACAAGGACCTTGTTCATGTTGGCGCAGTACTTCAGGTCCTCGGCAAGCTTTTTGTTCATTGCGCCGCGAATCAGCATGCCTATTTTGTCGACGGTGCCAAACTCTGGGTGCTCGCCGTTTGTTATCCTGTCAATGTCCATCTTGGACAGAAAGTGCTTCATGCCATAGTCTATCTGCTCATTTGAGAGGCCCTGCAGCATGCGCCGAAATACCTCAAGGCCTGCGGTCTTGTAGCCGTAGTCGTTGATAAAGTGCTTGTTGTACTTCCACAGCCCCTTCTCGGAGGTGTCGCTTGACTGCACCGCTTCCACCGCGTCCTTGCCTGCTATTGTGGCAGCGATAATTGCCGGCCCTATGCCGCCGGCGTCCAGTGGCTTTGGCATCCAGGCGGAATCGCCGACGAGCATGTAGCCGTTTGCCACAAGGCAGTCGTTCTGCCTCCTCACCGAGACCTGCCAGGTTCCAAACGCATTGCCCTCGTCCTCGCTTCCTTCTGCAAGGCGCGGGTTTTCGACCACAGGATTTGCATCCACGTACTGGTCGATCAGCGTCTTGAGATCCGTCCTGACGCCCATCCTCTTGTTGCGAGTCTCGAAGGCCTTTTGCTGCACGCCGAGGCCGATGTTGACCTTGCTCTTGCCCTTTGGGAAAACCCAGCCGTAGCCCCCGGGCGCAAGGTTCTGGTCGAGATGGATAATGCAATAGTCGGGGTCAAAGTAGGTCTTGTCGTCCCGCGCAGGTTCGAAATCATAGATGTATCTGCCAGTCGCCTCCAGGTCGTCCCGGTCGATTCTGCGCTGGATAAAGGACTTGATGGGCAGGTTGGTGCGAAGCACCGAGGTGACGCCGGTGCAGTCCACCACTAGTTTTGCGGTCTTGCGGAATGGCTCTTTGGTGCGGAGGTTGTCGCCCTCGACCCCGATTACGAAATTGTTCTCTATCACAAGGGAGCGCAGCGCGACTTGGTCTAGCAATTCCACCCCGCACTTTAGCGCGTCGCTCATTTGCTTCTGTGGAAGCAGCCTGCGGTTCAGGATGTAGCCCTCGCCGTCAAACGAAACCCCGGTTTCGTGGTCAGGTGAATACGCAATTACGCCCTTGACGGGGTGCTCAATTTCAGGATGGCCCCACTTGGTGCCTATCCTGCTAGACATGTAGTCGACCGTGTTTTTGCCAACGGCGTCGCCGCATACCCAGCCCATCACGGTCTTTTTTCCAAGGCTTGAGACAGGATTCCGGTCAACCACCAGAATCCTCAGAGACTGCTTTGAATAATAAGCGGCAGAGGTCGCGATAATCATTCCAGCCAACCCTCCGCCCGCAACGATGATGTCGTAATCCCTCGTAGCCGGCATTAACTGAACAGCGCGTGAAGCCTGCAAACTCTATTTAAAGTGTTTCTGGTTCTGCGTGCCGGCTCGCCAGCCGAAAGAACATTAGTGGCCGGCGCGAAGAAGGCCGGTGGCTTCAGGGCGCTTTGTCTTCTTTGACCTTGGCCAGACGCTTATCGACGAGGGGGATTTCATCGCGCACTTTGACAGGCGGCTCCTGGAAGTCCTGAACGGGTACGGCGCAAGGATTGACGAGCGAAACTACCTGGCCGTCCGTGACAGCATAATACGGAACCGGGGGATAGGTACCGGCAGCGTGCCCGAACTTGTTGAGCAGATTTGCAAGCTGACGCTTCCCGAAGGGTACTTTGCGGCAGTCATGTCAAGGGTTCAGTCGGAGATTTCAAGGGGCAGGGAGGCCCTGTTTCGCTTTTTCCCGGAGGCAGCTGATGTCCTTGAGGCGCTTTCAGAAATGCGATGCGAGATGGGCATAATTGCAAACCAGGCCGACGACGTCTCGGAACTCTTGCGCAGGTCCGGCCTTTCGCGCTTTTTCAAGGTCTCTGCAATCTCGTCGCAGGTAAACCTCAAAAAGCCGGACCCCAGGATTTTCCTGCTCGCAATGGAAAAGGCTGGCGTTGCAGCTGGCTCGTGTGTCATGGTCGGCGACAGGCTTGACACTGACATCTGCCCCGCTAACAGGCTTGGCATGGAAACGATAAGGACATGCGAGTCGCTGTTTTCGCTCCAGGCTCCGCGCGAAGAATGCGAGGTTCCTGCACATACCGCGGCGAGTCTCAGCGATGTTCCGTCCGTTATGAAAGGCATAATTTCGGGCGGCGGTAATGAAAGTACATGAGCTATTGCTCGCTGGGAATCTTTAGGTCAGCCGTCAGAATCGTCAGGTATACTCACAGGCACCCGGCAAACATTGCGCTGCACTGCGCCGGCCTGCCAGCCTATGTCACAGGCATAGCAATCATTCTAGGCATTGTCAAGGTAGGGTTGCCCCAAGGCGCATGCATGATAGTCGCGGGGATCTCTCTGCTTGTGCTTGGTCATGCGATTGAAGGCAACGTCGGATCAATGACCCCGGTCCTGCTTGCAAGGATAATAGCGCGTTCACTGGTGCGCGCTAGACGCAATCCTGTCCAGAATCGAGTCCATCTCTGACGGCTCGATTTTTCGCCGGGTCTTGAACATCGAGTGGACGGGCCCCGCTCCGTCGCCTTGCTGCCGGGGGATAATGTGTATGTGCAGGTGTGGAACCTCCTGGCCAGCGGTCGGGCCGTTGTGGACAGCTACCAGAGACCCTTGCACCCCAAGTCCGGATTCTATCGCGGTCGCGACCTTGCCGACAAGCTCAAAGATATCAGATGACTGGTCGCGATCCGCATCCTGCACCTTGACAACGTGCTCCTTTGGCATCACCAGGGTATGGCCGGCCGCAAGTGGAAACGCGTCGAGGATCGCTATGGCGTTTTGATTCCGAGCAACAACCCGTGCGGGGATTTTGCCCCCAATGATTTTGCAAAAGATACAGTTCGGATCCTGCACGGCTCTAGACCGTTACCGTGCCTTATGTTTGTGCCGCGCCGGAAGCCGCCGGCTGGCCCGGGACCTGCTCGGCATTTCCGCTGTTAGGTACTGCAAATATCGCCGCCTGCCTCCTCACCGAGGGTACAAGCCGCTTCACACTTTCCTGGTCGATTGCAACTGAAGGTGCTCCCTTTTTGCCGACAAACCCGATCACTGCAGGCGCAAAGCCGTGGCTTGAAAGCTCCGGCCGGACAAGGTCAAGCACTTCCTTGCTTGCGACTATGATGTGGCAGCCGTTCAGCGAGGCCGTACAGTCCTCCACAAGCGAGTCTCTTGCTGCATATGCTGAAATTTCGGGATCTAGCAGCGGAATCTCGTTTATCACAAGCTGGCAGTTCAGCGACTGGGCGAGACCAGGTAGCGCGCTGATGCCCTGCGAGCCGACAGGATAAACAGCTGCAATGTTGGCACTCTTGTCAAGTGTACCGCCAAAGTCCGGGCAGTACTTTGAAACTATCTTTCCCAAAATAAAGTGGGGCTCGGTGAGGTTCTTTATCGCCCTGCCGGCGGCAAGCTCAAGAGTCTCTGCGGTTATTCCCGATTTTTCGTATTTCTCCCGGTTGTCCGGGCTCATTGCGCCAAGCATTCGGAGTGTGAGCGCCGCAAGTCCTCCCAGGCTTTTTGTTATCATTATCTGCATTCCCTCTTCGACGAGGTCGTATCGAGTGGGAAGCTCCTTGGTAGTGACTGCCATTGCGCTGCAGCCGTAAAACAACTTGCTCTTCTTGAGCGAGCTATAGTCCTCCCAGGCGAGATTATGCCGCGACGTGTACGAGTCGAGGTTTGCGCGGATGTTATCAAGCATCGATTCGCCGGGCGCGTCATAGACTGGAAAGAGCCTAAAGCTCGAGTTTATTCCGCAGCCAAGCAGGCTGAGCATGTCTATACAGGAGGTCATAGGTATAGCAGCCTGGAGCTCGGCGTCGGGCGGCGAGAATACGTCGGTAACCTGCGCGACCGAGCTGACCGCGGGCATAAAGCCTGCCTTGTCGCCGCGGTGAAGTTCGATGTAGTCTAGCAGCGCAAACTGCGCATCAGGATTTTGCGTGGCCGCAATTGCCATGCTTGAAACTGCCAGCTTTGTACTAAAGGGCTTGAAGAAGGTGCCAAGTGCGGAAGCCAGCTGCGCAGCCTCCTCGCAGCTGCCCTTCTGTAGCCGGAACATGGCAAGTGCGCGCTTGATGTCAACCGCGGTGTCGTGTTTTTCCTCGGCGGGGTCAAATACCCGCCGGGTAAGCTCTGGCTGCTTGCCGTCAACGTAGTAGTACGAGTCAAACCAGGAGGGTACAAGTTTCAGCCCGGCCTTGTGTACTTGAGTGGCTGCCGCCGACTTTATCGATGGGTCGACCTCGCAAGTACCGCTGGCAAGCCATGCCAGCGGATCGGCTCCTAGCTTTTTGAATTCTTCTACCCTGTCCCAGAAATTATTTGACAAATGATACAGCCTCCAACTTAGTGGTCCGAGTCCGGCTACAGGAAGATATGTGACAGAATAGAACGGTTTAGCGCATAATATTCATTCATGTCTCTGGTATTTCCCAAAGCCTTGATTTATCCCGCTGCTTTCTAATGGCGATTAGATATATAAGGTTATTTTGTTTTTTGCAAAAAATACACGGCCGTCCCAGATTGTTGTATTATTTGGTTGCCTTCCAACTGGGGCGCTGCTTGAGAGTACCATGTACGCTAGGATAAATATCAGATGCACCATACCCGAATTTGAAATGACGGGTCGGGACTATGACCTGTGGGAACTAAAGCAGGCCGCCAAGTGGTCACTGGATCTTTCCGAGCGCATCAGGGCCATTGAGCAGCTGCGCAACAACTTTGGAGAACAGGCAATCGAGGCCCTTAGCGAGATAAAGGAAACAGCCGTCCACGACGAGATTCGCTCATACTGCATTGAGGCGCTGAAGAATGCCGGCAGAGCGAGCGTAAAAGAGACGGTAATTATTGTAAGTGAAGAGCCCGTAGCAAAGCCGGCCGCAAAACCACCAACCTCCAAGAAAGATGCAGAAAAAAAGGCGCCGGCCAAGAAGGCAACCAAAGTTAGAAAGGCGCAGAAAATCTGAATTAATTTACAATTTCTGCCGATTGCAGACCCACAAACCCTATAATATCGGATAATCGAACTAGTGGCTTGCAGATGGAGTCTTCAGCAGCATTCTCTCCTGCCCGAATAGAGGAGCTCGCGGCTCGCTTCGAGTCTGCGACTGCAGAGGACGTCATAGCATGGTCCCTTGAAACGTTTTCACCAAAGATCTCATTTGCCTCCAGCTTTGGAGCCGAAGACGTAGCTATTATCGACATGATGTGCAAGGCCGACAAGCAAAAGACCAGGGTTTTTACGCTGGAAACTGGCCGGCTGAACCAGGAAACATATGATCTGATAGACGACGTCCGCGCAAGGTACGGCATACAAGTCGAGGTTTTCTTTCCAGATCAAAAACAAGTCGAGGAGATGGTGCGGATGAAGGGCATGAACCTGATGTACGAAAGTGTAGAGAACCGCAAGTTCTGCTGCAATGTCAGAAAGGTCATACCGCTAAACAGGGCACTGGCAGGTCTTGATGCTTGGATAACCGGCATTAGGCGCGACCAGGTAAGCACAAGGGCCGCGGCGAGAAAGGTCGAGTCGGACCCGGTGCACAACGGCATTATCAAGGTAAACCCGCTCGCCGACTGGACATCATCGATGGTGTGGGACTACATCAAAAAGAACGACATACCTTACAACAAACTGCACGAAAAGGGCTATCCGAGTATTGGCTGCGAGCCGTGCACCAGGCCAGTGGTGCCCGGCGAGGACGAGCGCGCTGGCAGGTGGTGGTGGGAAAATGCTGCGCACAAAGAGTGCGGCCTTCACTTTGACCCCACTTCCAAGAAAGCATTAAAAAAGCCTTCAAGTAGCGAGTCTTGAGAGATTGGAAAACGCGATTCCCTCTCCGCACGGGGGAAGGCTGGTAAGCAGGAACTCGAGGGTTCCTGACGTTTCCGGACTTTACGTTTTTGAGGTTAGCGCAGACCTGCGAAGCGACACGGAAAATATCGCAGACGGGATTTTCAGCCCCCTTGAAGGGTTTCTGCGCAGGGATGATTTCGACAGCGTCATTCGCTCCGGCAGGCTGGGAAACGGACTCCCCTGGACCGTGCCCATTGTTCTTGACGCGGACAGCGAGCAGGCAAACAAGATGCGCGACAGCGGGACTGTCGCCCTAGCGGAAGGCGGGCAGGTATTTGCAAAGCTCACTGTAGAGGAGGTTTATCCCTACGACAAGGCAGCGTTCTGCCAGTCCATTTACGGCACACTGGACATGGCTCACCCCGGCGTTGCAAAGGTCAACGGAATGAAGGAATACCTGGTCGGTGGCGATATTCAGGTTTTCGACTCCAAGTCAGGCAGCATCCGCAAGTACCGAATCACTCCGGAGGAATCAAGAAAACAAATCGAGACCCGTGGATGGAAGAGCATGGTGGGCTTTCAAACCCGAAATGTCCCCCATGTCGCGCATGAGATGCTGCAAAAGGCTGCCCTCAATCTTTATGACGGCCTCTTCCTAAACCCGCTAATCGGCAAAAAGAAAGCCGGCGACTTCAAGGACGAGGTGATACTTGCTGCCTACAGGGCGCTTATCGACAACTATTATCCTAGCCAGCGGGTCATGTTTGCCACGCTGCATACAGAAATGAGATACGCGGGACCGAAGGAGGCAATACACCATGCTATCATGCGCAAGAATTTTGGATGCTCGCATTTTATTGTGGGCAGGGACCATGCGGGCGTAGGCTCGTATTACCATCCGTTTGCTGCTCACGAGATCTTTAAGGACTATCCGGACATCGGGATTCAGCCGCTTTTCTTTCCGGCTTTTTACTACTGCAACAGGTGCCTGGCCTTTGCAAACGAGCGCAACTGCCCTCATGGTCAGGAACATAGAGAGGAGCTAAGCGGGACAAAAATGCGAAAGATGGTCAGCTCAGGAGAGGTACCTCCAAAGCATCTTATGAGACCGGAGGTGGCAGAGACGATCGTCTCTTTTGCCGAACCTTTTGTCTGAGCTTTAGGATACACGATGGCTTGAATCGGGCCATCCCGAACAATCGATAGCCGATGGCCGTCTAGCTCACGAGAAGCTCTACGCCTTGGCTAGGGGCCTGGCCGTCGCCGATAAGCTGCGCCATATACGCGTAGCATTTCAGGAATTCCCTCCCCTTCTCGGTCGTGGTGTAAAGGGCAGATCCGTCGCGGACATGTAAAGAGATCAGGCTCTTGGCCATGAGCTCATTTAGATAGTAGAGAATCTGCTCGTAGCTCAGGTTCGCCCGGTACATGATGTGAGTCTTTTTGATACCCGCCGTCGAGAGAGACAAAATATCGGCCATTATCTCGATTTTTCCACGGTTGCTTTTTTTCTCTGGCACGAACTCTAGAAAACGGCCGATATTATATTAGGAGAATGTTAGCAGAACACTGATGAAACGACCGTTCCAGCACGCTTTTGCGCTGATTGGTGGCGCCCGGGTCTCGCGGATTCCCCAAGCACCGGTTAAATCAGCAAGAGCCGTACGTTTGTCGAAAACGAGAGCTTTCTGAGAAAAGAGTCGATAGTCGAAAATCAAAGCCCGCTATAGAGGCGCAGGCGGCCTAGTGGTTTTTCTTCTTGCCCCGGTGATCGTGCGAAGACTGGACGTCGCTATGGGACTGCTGAGCGAACAAAGCAGACTTTGCTTTGACCATGAAACTCAGCGCATCGCCAATGTGTCCGCGGGCCTGCCCAAGGTCGCCCTTTTGAATACTTTCATGCGCCAGCTGGAGCGCGTCCAGCGAAGCCTGGACCTTGGAGCTTATTGTAGGGTCGGTGATGTTCTGAGAAAGCAGCGCCATGTCGGATTTTTGGATTCTGTCGGCGGCCTCGACAAGTCTCTGCTTGGCAGTGGTTGAGAGGTCTAATGTTCCGGGAGCCAGAGTCGAATTGAGGTTTCGCTGTTGAGCATGGTCTCTGAGGTCAACTTGCACATGACCGAGAATCGTGCTTGCCTGCTGGAGCTTTTCCTGGGCTCCCTGTGTGTCGTTCGAGGCGAGCATTCCTCTGGCGTCGAGTATGGCAGCCGAAGCAGATCTGAAGAGCTCGGAATCATTCACGTCGTTTGCGGCTGCAAGCGTTTGGAGCTTCTGCGAGAGGCTGTCTGCGCTTGCAATCCCGTCAGCAAGGACCGGAAGGTCGTCGTCCGGGCTTTCCTTTGACGACTGCAGTTGCTCTTGCTTGACGATGGTTGAGGAATTACTGAGTGGCGCCGCGGGGTGAGCCGAGCCGTTTTCAGAGAGTTCGCTCGCAATCTGGTCAAACGAGTTAAGCGCTTCCCGAGCTTTGGACTTGGCCTCGTCCCAGTGCTTCAAGGTGATTGACTGAATCGCCGAGGAAGCCTGCTGCTTGGCCTGCTGATATTTTACCAAAATGTCCGCGGAAATAGTCTCATTTGAGACCAAGAGGTGCCTTATCGTCTTGCTGACCTCAGAGTCGGAACGGGAAAGGCCTGCCATGATCTTTTGAAGGTCCAAAGTTATCGAGCCCTGCTCTACAGCAGGCGAAACTACTTCAAAGGTGGTCGACTCTGTGAGATTTGCGTACGACGCGGTTATAATGTATGTCCCTGCACCGCAATTCCTTACGGGAATGGGCCGGGTGACGAAATTATTCTCAGAGTCAGGCAGAGCATAGCGGGACGGCCCGCAGATCTGACCGTCCGGGCCAACAATCGAGACCTTGACACGTTCGTTACTATCGCTAGAAGCAGGTACGACCCCTACGACGATGACCCGCTCATTTGTCGAATAAACGTTCTTGTTAGACGTCACCTCAAGAGAGTCGGCAAGCGCCGAATAAGTGGGCTCGAGTAGCATCAGGGACATAGATACTCCCAATATCGCTCCGAGCCAGCTCTTGGAAAGGTGATACAACGTTACTTTCAACTATGGCTTTTCGCAGGTATTATTTTAGGTGACCGTGAAACGGTCGTTTCATCCGTGCTACGGGCAAAGGCCTTCTCAAGCACACTATGGAATTCCGCGCCGTGCCTCACGCGGGATATATATAACTAAAATTGAAAATAATCAGCCGTGAGGACAAGCTTTGCACCGCTTTTCGCTTTTGGCGTCTTTATGACTGCCATTTTCACGCTTCCGGCAATTGCTGTAGCGCAGACCAATCCTGACGCTTTTAACGTTTTGAAGACCAAAAAGGACGAGACTTTTTCTTTGCCAGCAGCCGCGGCCAATAGGGACCTGAGCCATGCGATGGTCTATACTTACGATGCGCCAAAGGGCCAGAACTGGATCCTCGGAATTACAAATAACGTGACCTATTCCCGTGCAAATACCTCAGTAGCAATAGTCAGACTGCAGGAACCAGCGCCGAGCCAGAAATTCATTCAGATTGAAATGTACGCAGGCCCGAACCATGACTTTATCGTCGGAGTAAACACGACGGATACAGGCTATTCGGTAGTAAACACCCAGGACGGTCAGGGCTGGGCCACAGACGGCCCCATTTCCGTATCGCATGCAGACAACCAGGGCCTCACGGTGACCGACGGGAAGAGGATCGTGGTGGACCGCCTGGACATACAAGGCTTTTCGGTCGGTTCGATTGCCGCATATGGAAAGAAAAGTCCGGCGGATCCGGACAATGCTGTCGGCGGCCAGCTGACATTTGAGATGCTAGCGGGAAGTCCCTCCGATTCGCCTACCTACTACGTTCCGCTTGGCGTGATGCTCGGCATGGGCGGGCTCATGGGCGTCCTGCTCATGAAGAAGAGGAGGAAGCCGGAGCCTTACCAATAA
Source organism: Nitrososphaera sp. (assembly GCA_039938515.1). Classification (NCBI taxonomy): domain Archaea; kingdom Thermoproteati; phylum Nitrososphaerota; class Nitrososphaeria; order Nitrososphaerales; family Nitrososphaeraceae; genus Nitrososphaera; species Nitrososphaera sp. Next base: position 92,248 of record JBDUUL010000020.1, read on the forward strand.
GCCGGTAATACCTGCACTGCTTTTTGAGCGAGCAGATGCGGCACAGCGGCCGGCGGGGCAGGCATATGTTCTGACCAAACATTACAAACGTGTCATTGATTGTGGTCCAGAGGTTTGGATCTGCAATTTTAGCGAGTTCCTCTTCTGTCTCTTCCGGCTTCCTTGTTTCCACGAGACCCAGCCTATTTGAAATCCGGTGTACGTGGACGTCCACCGGGATTGCCGGCCTGTCATAAGCATATACAAGCACGCAATTGGCAGTCTTTCTTCCGACACCGGGCAGCTCCAAAAGCTGATCAATGTCTGCGGGAACCTTCCCTCCGTGTTTTGTAACAATCGATTCGGCTACCTGTTTTATCCTGGCTGCCTTGACATTGTAAAAGCCGATGCTATGGATGTCCCGCTTGATGTCCTCAAGGTTTGCCAATGCAAGTTCACTTGCGTTCTTATAGTGTGAAAATAGCCGGGCAACGACCTTGGTAGTGTTCTCGTCGCGGCTGCGTGCAGAGAGTATCGTGCCAATCAGTATCTTGAAAGGGTCGCCCTGTTCGGCTTCCTTTAGCATGCGAAGAGCGGTAAGCCGGGGCGGCTTGTTAGCGACAAGCGTTTGATTCATCCCGGCGATTATCTTTTTGATGTCGCGCCTCCTTTGGACAGCTCGTGGCCGGCCGTCCAGTTTCTTATTCTTGAATTCTGACAATGGCTCTATGCCAGTGGATGGTGGTTTTGCGACTGCAATAAAAATACTGGCGCAGCCAAAGGTCGCTTCGGGGTTCCAAATAACTCTTATCTCGGCAAGCCAATTGAGCAGGCGAACCGAATCTAATGCACCTTACAAAAGAGGAAGAGCGTGCTCTTGCCGGCAAGAATGGAGAAGCCATCGCAGCGGCATATCGCATTCTGGCCGCCATAGGCGAGGCCACAGACGCAGACAGGCTTGTTCCCGTTGAATGGGCCCACGTCTCAGGGGTAAACTACAACACCATCGGAGACGCGGGGGTTCAGTTTCTTGAAGAATTTAGCAACTTGGCACGCGTTGCCATACGGACGACCGTTAATCCCATGGGATACGACGCAGATAGCCCTGACTCTATCCCAGAGAAATTCAGGCATGAGCAACAAAAGATTGTCGCGTCATACCAGAAGCTGGGCGTTATCCCGTCTTTTACCTGCACCCCGTACGAGGTCTTTGGCGTTCCCCCAAAGGGAACGCAGGTGAGCTTTGCCGAAAGCAACGCCGCCGTTTACTCGAACTCTGTGCTTGGGCTAAAGACCAACAAAGAAAGCGCTCTGAGCGCGCTTGCAAGCTCTGTAACTGGCAAGGCTCCCCTCTCAGAATTGCGGATTGAAGAGCTTCGCAAGCCAAGGATTGGAATAATTCCAGGGTACCGGTTTTCAAGCGAACTCGACTACGGCCTTCTTGGTTACTTTGCTGGCAAGGTCGCCAAGGACAGCAGCAGTGTCAGCATTTCCTGCGAAAAAAATACGCTTGACCGTGTGGATGCAAAGGCACTCTCTGCAGGGATGGGCACCTCGGGTTCATGCGGCATGTACGTCATTGGTGAGGCAAAAGAAAAAGTCGGGTTTGGCATTGAGGAAAAAACCAAGTTGCTCGACGAGCTTGACACGTCTGAGAAAGGGGACATTATCGCGCTTGGCAGCCCCCAGCTTGGATTGGACGAGCTGAGGCTCGTAGCATCAAGTGTTCAGGGGAAAAAATTTGACAAGAGGTGCCTGATATTTTGTTCAAGGGCTATTTACAAAGAAGCGGCCAAAATCGGGCTGGCAGGCGAGATCGAGCGCTCGGGAGCGGAGGTCAAGTGCGACTCGTGCACCTGCCTGACCCCCTACGTAGCAAGGGACCGGTACGATTCCGTGACTACCAACAGCGTCAAAAGCGCGTACTACTTTAACCACTCAAGCAAGCTTGGAGTGGAGCTCAAAGATATCAAGACAATCTGCGAGGAACACACGTCTTGAGTGAAGGCCCGCGTGTTGGGATAACCAAGGTTGCCGGATGCAAGCGCATTGTCGGAGGGAGAGGACAGGGGCCTGCTCTGGTAAGCGCGCAGCCTTTGAATTTCTTGGCCATGATTGATCCGAGGACAGGAGTTGTCAAGGACCAGGCGAGCGAGCTTTATGGCAAATCTATTGCTGGCACGACACTGGTATTTCCTTTTGCGACCGGCAGTAGCGTAGGGGCCTATGTGTTTTATTCAATTGGAGTGATGCGCAAGTCTCCCTCTGCCATCGTTTGCACAAAGGCGGACATTACAACGGCATCAGGGTGTGCTATTGCCAAGATCCCGCTAGTCGACCTTCCGAAAGGATATGATCTGGCCTCAATCTGCAATGGGGCCGAGCTTTATGTTGATGCAGACCAAGGAACCATTACTGAAAAGATTAAATCCAAAAGTGGTGATTTGTGATTGCTCGGTGCATGGCAGTTGATGGGCGAACCGACCGCTTCTGCGGGATGACGACCAAAGTCCATGCACCGACCTTACCTTTTGCATTGCACTTGCAGTGCTAGTCGTTTTCCGCTGCCTACGTAATTTCCACGATCTTTTTCCGGGAACTCAATCCAGAGACAATCCTGACTCGGTCTGGCGACACGCCAAACTCCTTTGCTAGTCTCTTGACAAGCTCTGCGTTGGCTCTGCCCTTTTCAGGAGGTGACTTTAGAGAGACGTGGATCTCATCCCCGTCCACACGGACCTCGCCTGCGCCTGCACTTGGCTTTACATTAACCATATAGCGCATGCCTGTCCGTCACATCACCCTGCTTGAAAACCTTTTATTCGCGAAAGGAGCAAGTGGAAGAGTGCCCAGTTTTTGCCCTGAATGCGGAGGAGAGCTAAAATTCGATCTTACCAGCAAGAACTTTATTTGCAGAAGCTGCGGGCTTTTTGCCTCCCGGGAAAAGATAGACGAGATAAGGAACAGGGCCGAGGCGGCCGGTGAGGACAAGCGCAGAAAGCGGCATGACGATTATCTGGACTGGTGGCAGTCCTCAAAGAAGGACAAGAACCAAAAGTAAATCGCCTGCTGCCATTAAGAGGCAGCAGCATCCGTCGGGCCAGCGACTTCTGACAGGTCAACCATGGGCTCTTCTTTTGCAGACCTGAGCACTGGCATAAGTTCGACCTCTATTACCTGCGGCATGCTTCTTATTTTGTTTACAACTATGTTACGCATTTCTTCCAAGCTACGTGCGCGAATCTTGACCAATAGGTCAAAGCGCCCATGAAGTTCATGCACCTCGAGGACCTCCCTAAAGCTTGCCAATTCAGAAGTCAGCTCATCGGCCGCACCCTGCCGTATGTTAACGCCCATAAAGGCAAGGTGGTCATAACCCAGCTTCGCGCTGTCCACGGAAATTGTAAATTTCCTGATTATACCCGATGCGACAAGTCGCTTTACCCGCATGTGGATTGTAGCATCGGACACTTGAAGCTCCTTTGCAATGTCAACAAACGATTTTGAAGAATCCTGGGAGAGACTTCTCAGTATTTTGAGATTTATCTCCTCATGGTAATCAGAATCGCCGGGCATGTAGGTTACGAGAATCCATAACTTGTCAAGGCTAATAACAATTAAGACGTCTTGGTGAAGAATATGACAATTACAATCCGCATTGCACAATTCTCCCTAGCCTTTTCTGGTTCTTCATTATCCCGTTCAGCAGTTGCGCATTCGTTTGAAAATGCGGGAATAAAATCAGATGCCCGGCAGGTCAGGCTGTCGGAACCCGGGTGAATGCGACTTGTCAATCTGCGGCTGGTAAATGATTTAATATCGAGTCGCCCCAAAAAAAAAGGGCACTCGCTTGATAAGTGACTCAAAGGCAAATAATCGGGCATGCACAAAGTGCCACGACGACAGCCCGGTCATAAGGCGCGAGTACTCGGGCGAGTTTCTTTGCAAGAAGTGCTTCCAAAAATCCATCGAAGACAAGGCAGCAAAAACCATTTCCAAGTATTCGATGATAAGATACGGAGATCGAGTTGCCGTTGGAGTCTCGGGAGGAAAGGACAGTCTATCTCTTTTGTCAGTCCTGCACCGCCAGTTCCAAAATCGCAATAACGGAAACGAGCTTGTGGCTATTACCATTGATGAGGGGATTTCCGGCTACAGGGACGAATCACTTTCAATCGTGAAGGAATTCTGCAAAGGTCTGAAGGTAGAGAACCACGTCCTCAGCTACAAGTCACTTTTCGGAATTAGCATGGACGAGGCAATGAAGACGAGACCAAGTGCCAAAATGAGCTCCTGTTCCATCTGCGGAACGTTTCGCAGAAGGGCGATCGACCTGGCAGCCGAGCAGGTTGGCGCGCAGGTGGTAGCTACCGGCCACAACCTGGACGATCACTTGCAGACATTTATGATCAACCTCTTTGCAGGTGACGTTGAGAGAATCGGATGGACGCACCCAGAGCCGGTCGAATACGGGAACGGGATTAGGAAAATCAAGCCCTTCGTAGAGATTCCCGAATACGAAATCGCGTTTTACGCGCTGCAGCGCGACATTCCATTCCAGTCTGAGGAATGCCCTTACATGGACGAGAGCATCCGCTCCGAAATCAGGGAATTCATGAACAGGCTTGAGAGCCGTCACTCTGGAATCAAGTACAGCGCCTTTAATTCTGCGGTCAAGATTGCCACGATAGTTCGCGCCAATCCGACTGAGTACAACTCTAACAAATGCTCAAGCTGCGGCAGGGATTCTAGCGGGCCGATTTGCTCTGCATGCAAAACAATTCGAATCCTAAATTCCAGCAACAAGCAAATATAGCCATTTTGGGTTTTACTGGACGGAGGCAGGGAGGGTCGGGGTGCTAGCCGTGCCCCACACTGGAAATCGGCTTCATGCCAGGACCAGTAACCGGTGGGTAAATCCGCCGGTGGAAGATACCCGCTTGCCGGGCTGAAATGAAATCATGCCGTGTCGGATGGTTATGAACGGCAATCTGCGCGAAGGCGCAGCGTTGACTGTGCACTGTCGAAATGGGTGAGGTCCGGGAGGGAGCAACCCTAAGGTGGCGTAGCCATGCTAGCACGTCTACGTGTTGGATCTTGCTCGGCTTGAGATGGGGTCTTTTTCCGACGGTGGTACCGCCGGGCTGCCTCCATTCCTCATTGTCCCTCTCATAACGGCGCGGCACCCGCAGGCACGGGGCATGATTTAAATTGTATTCGAACTCGATTTCCCTCAATGATCCCAAGCATATCCCGACAGCAAATGCAGCGTCTGGATCGTTTCGGAAGAAATCGGGATTTTGGCCCAAAGGGCATGCTTGGTTCATGAGCTGATGCGCCGGAGAGAGTTTCAAGATGATTAGCATTGACGAAGATCGCATTTTCCAAGTAATTGCAGAACGACATCCGCGTTCGGTAGCGCTAAACGGCCCCGAGGCACTCATCCCCAAACTACAGCTTGCCGCGGAGCACATCACGCAGAGGACAGGAATTCCAGCTTACATTATCGGCGATACATGCTGGGGGTCATGCGATTTGAATACTCATGCCGCGGACATGCTCGGCGCTGAAATCCTGTTCAACATAGGCCACACCATTAGGATGGAGAACTTTGGAAGCAAGGTGGTCATGATAAACGCCTATGACGATGTTTCTTTTGCGAGCATAGCCGACAAATGCGCAGAGGGTCTTTCTGGAAGTTACAGAACCGTGTCACTCCTTACTGACAGCCAGCATCTTTTGCAGCTTCAGGAAGTGAAGCGAATTTTTGAATCAAGAGGCTTTACAGTCATACTAGGCACAGGCAAGGGCCAGCTCCTTGACGGGCAGGTTTTTGGCTGCGAATTCTATCCCGCCCATTCTCGCGTCAAAGAAGTGGACGCCTTTGTATTCCTTGGACAGAGCATGTTCCACGCCGCAAGTGTAGCCATGTCTACTGAAAAGCCCACGTTCATGCTCGATCCATACTTTGAGGAATACACGCAAGTAAACGAGTTTGCTGCCAAACTACAAAAACGAGCCATACTTTCAGTCTACAAGGCTATGGATGTGGAGAACTTTGGCCTCATAATTGGGCTCAAAGAAGGTCAATTTTCTCAGCTTACTGCAATGGAACTCAAGAAAGAGTTTGAAAAGGAGGGAAAGAAGGTTCAGCTTATCGCCCTAACGGAAATCACAGACGAGCGCCTGCAGAACTTTAGGGGCATTGATGCTTTCGTCCAAGTCGCATGTCCTAGGATTGCAACTGACAACCACTTTTCCAAGGTCATGCTTTCGGTTCCCCAAGCGGAAGCTCTACTGAGACTCTGGCGAAAACAACCAATCGACGGGTTTCTAAAGCTTAAACATTGGCTATAGCCGTAACATGGTTTCATATATAACAATATAGGTAAACAATTAAATAGCATTTACAATTTTTACAAGATATTCGAAAATCATGTGAATGTTGCAGAACTATGATTGCGATTCGCCATTTAATAGATACAAGTGCGCCCTTTAATCCAATTCGCTGGCGAATTTACTGAGCCTTTCTTATTGATTTCTTGCATGATTTATACGATCCATTTTGTGCGAACGAACTAATTCATAATTGAAATCAATTTCGTCGTTAAAATATTTGCAACAATCTTAAATAGATATTTCACATAATATCGGTGTCGTCGACCTGCGTTATTCGGATGCCAGTCGATCACAAGGTGAAAAAAAGAAAATGACTTGTAAAGGTATATGTATACGCCACAAGGCCCAAAAGCCGGTTGGCTCAGGCAGGTATGCTAGTGGTCAAAAGCGCTGCCAGATATGCGAGATATTCATAAAGTGGGATGGCCTATGGTGC